>NZ_AUTP01000211.1:0-28310 GCF_000498075.1 Pseudoalteromonas sp. TAB23 | reverse complement strand
GAGTGCCCACACAGATGATTGCTTTATATTGTTAAAGAACGTTTTGAGTCGCTTTAGCGTCTCAAGGGATGCGAATAATACACCCTTTATTTTTTGAGTCAACACTTAGTTTTAAACTTTCTTTCGATAATTTAAAACCGAAGTTTTATTTAACTCTCTGAGTAGTTCGTGCCTCGCTATGCGTTGTCCGCTGCGCGTCGCCATATCCCGTCTCAGTGGGGTCGCATTATAGGGAGCAGCGGATTTTACGCAAGCGTTATTTGCATAAAATAGTAATTAAAATTAAGCCCCAAGCAAGCGCACATGATAAGCACAAGTTACCCACAAAACCCTGTTGATAACTCTGTTTTTGAACTTTAAAACTAAACACTTTTATCCTGATGTGATAAGTTGCGGTCACTTTTTTTAACTCATGTATTTAGGCAGTATCCATGACAGACATAATAAACAGTATAAGTGCCCTTCTATGGGGCCAAGTTCTCGTCTACTTATTAATAGCAGCAGGCCTCTTTTTTACTTTTCGACTAGGCTTTATTCAGTTTGTGCAATTTCCACATATGTTCAAAGTTATGTTTGGCTCTCGTAAATGTGCAGATAATGAAATTTCATCCTTTCAGGCTTTTTGTACTTCGTTAGCTGCACGCGTTGGTACAGGTAATATGGCTGGTGTTGCTGTTGCCTTATACCTAGGTGGGCCAGGTGCTATTTTTTGGATGTGGCTTATTGCATTAATAGGTATGGCTACAAGCTTTGCTGAAAGTACTTTGGCTCAGGCTTATAAAACAAAAGATGCTGATGGCAATTTTAGAGGTGGCCCTGCTTATTATATGCAAAACGGTTTAGGTAAACGCTGGATGGGGACTTTATTCTCGTTATGCTTAATTTTAGCCTTTGGTTTGGTATTTAACGCCGTACAGTCAAACTCTATTGCTGCAGCATTTGAAGTAGCGTTTGATGTACCTAAGTATATAGTAGGCATTTGCTTGGTTATTGGCTCTGGTATTATTATTTTTGGTGGTTTGAAAACGATTTCTCGTTTTGCTGAAATGGTTGTCCCATTTATGGCATTAGCCTACTTGTTAGTGGCTCTTTATGTATGCGCTATTAATTTTACTGCATTACCTAATGTAATTGTACTTATAATAAAAAGTGCTTTTGGTATTGAACAAGCTGGTGCAGGTGCAATTGGTTATGGTGTTACACAAGCTATGATCCAAGGTATAAAGCGTGGCTTATTCTCAAACGAAGCTGGTATGGGTAGTGCAGCTAATGCCGCAGCTACTGCTACACCTTACCCTCCTCATCCAGCATCACAAGGTTATGTGCAAATGCTAGGTGTATTTATTGATACTATTGTTATTTGTACAGCGACTGCTTCTCTTATTTTACTATCGCAGCAATTAGTACCTGAATCTGGTGTTATGGGGATTGAACTTACACAAGCAGCATTACAAGAACATGTAGGCGACTGGGGTACTTACTTTATTGCCATTGCTATATTGTTTTTTGCTTTTACTTCTATTGTGGCTAATTACTCTTACGCTGAAACAAATTTAATGTTTTTAGAGCACAACTCTAATAAAGGTATGTTTATCTTTAGACTTGTTGTTTTAGGTATGGTGATGTTTGGTGCTGTTGGTGAGCTTGGTTTAATTTGGACGCTGGCAGATATATCAATGGGTTTAATGGCCATTGTAAACGTTATAGCGCTATTTATGCTTTCAGGTGTTGTTGTATGGCTCTCTAAAGATTACAACGAACAACGCAAAAAGGGCTTAATACCCACCTTTGACAAAAGTAAGCATCCTAAACTTGCTAAAGAGGTCGATCCCGAGGCCTGGAAATAAACAATAAACAGCGAGCTACGGCTCGCTTTTTTAGTTCTAAAAATAAAAAGTCCTGACACATAGCACTCAATCATTTATACGTAAAAGCTGTTACGGACGATAAGAACTGTATAGACATTATCTGATTATCAGCCTAGATAAGACAACCTACAAAAACAGATGTTTAATGCCCATAGCTCTGCATTATGTATAAGCACTTTATTGTTTACCTATTTGAAGTTCTCACCATAACTCTAGATTTACTCTTACCCGCGATTTTTAACTTCCAATGAGCATGTGTTAGCAACCAATTCGACAACTATACCAACCTGCATAAATCTCTGAGCAATTTAACGAATTAAATTGCACTATAACGTCGTTAAAAATTTTTATTTAGAACACTAGATACAAAAATTTTTGCCTAGATCTAGCGTAATTTCCTTAACCTTAAATAGACCCCATATATAAGCAGATTGGTATTACTTTATGCTACCAGCACATAGGTGTTTGAACTTTGCTTTCAAGGTTGTTTGCTCTCGAGGTGTAGATTGCTTTACTGTTTTGAATTTTTTAAAGCTAATGACCTACTTTACTGGTTGGTATCATAAGTCTATGACGCTTAGTTCAGTTCAAAGTGTATTCATTAGCATTAAGTACTCTGTGTCGCTAAGGGTTGCATGGCTGGTTTATTTGAGGCGTTATAGGATTGGGTTTGGAGATATTACATTATGCTTACTCATATATATCTTTAATACGATAGATATACAAACTCTTACTGAACTATCACACAACGCTATTATTGGGTAGACCATGCATAAAGTAGTGCATATCAAGATAATATAAATCATAGAAAACATAAAAATGATAAATCAGGATTTTTACTGGATGTTTTATAGATATTAGAAGGTTTATTAGATATTTTTTAAGCAGAGCGCTTAATAGATAGATGGTGCCCGAGGCCGGACTTGAACCGGCACGACTTGTTAGTCGAGGGATTTTAAATCCCTTGTGTCTACCAATTCCACCACTCGGGCATCGAGTTTGCTAATTAAAGCGTGTGGAGTAAATTATATGGAGGCGGAACCCGGAGTCGAACCGAGGTAAACGGATTTGCAATCCGGTGCATGGCCACTCTGCCATTCCGCCTAAATGCATCCAAATAATTTGGAGCGGTACACGAGGCTCGAACTCGTGACCTCGACCTTGGCAAGGTCGCGCTCTACCAACTGAGCTAGTACCGCAAAATACTGTTTTATCAACTTCAAATCATCTTGGTAAAATAATTTAAAGTGGTGCCCGAGGCCGGACTTGAACCGGCACGACTTGTTAGTCGAGGGATTTTAAATCCCTTGTGTCTACCAATTCCACCACTCGGGCATCGAGTTTGCTATTAAAAGCAAGTGGATAAAACTAATATGGAGCGGTACACGAGGCTCGAACTCGTGACCTCGACCTTGGCAAGGTCGCGCTCTACCAACTGAGCTAGTACCGCATCATATTAATTCTAAATTAACCATTTTATAAATTACACTTGGTAATGCAATTAAACCACAAAGTGGTGCCCGAGGCCGGACTTGAACCGGCACGACTTGTTAGTCGAGGGATTTTAAATCCCTTGTGTCTACCAATTCCACCACTCGGGCATCGAGTTTGCTAATTAAAGCGTGTGGAGTGTTGAAATGGAGGCGGAACCCGGAGTCGAACCGAGGTAAACGGATTTGCAATCCGGTGCATGGCCACTCTGCCATTCCGCCCCAATACTGGAGTAATAACCTTGAGATAAACTTGGAGCGGTACACGAGGCTCGAACTCGTGACCTCGACCTTGGCAAGGTCGCGCTCTACCAACTGAGCTAGTACCGCATTTTATTTATCAGTTATTTGAATTAGCACATGATGATTTATGTGAACATTCAGGTAACTGATTAATTACCGTTTTGTTTATCTCGGGGGCTATGCCCTCTCAACACGGACGCATTCTACAGAGATTATTAAACGCGTCAATACAAAAAATGCTAGTTTTGAACTGTTTGCTTGTTTTTTATCTAAAACGGTGCGTTATTATACATTTAGAGTTAATTTTTAGTCAATTCACCCCATGCTGCACGTAAATATTGCATCATAGAACTCAAGGTTAAAAAGGTCGCAATGTACAGTAGTCCAAAACTTAAATAGTTCATCCACGTATCATATTGCCAAATCAAACCGATAATGGCTAACATTTGTGCAGCCGTCTTTATTTTACCCATATTTGATACAGCTACATTACCACGCTTACCCTGCTCTGCCATCCATTCTCGAAGTGCAGATATGATTATTTCACGGCTTATTATAATAAGAGCAGGTATTGTCATATACATTGACTGGTACTGATCAGATAACGCTACAAGTGCAGCACATACCATTACTTTGTCAGCAACAGGATCTAAAAAAGCACCAAAAGGAGTTGATTGCTCAAGCTTTCTTGCCAAATAACCGTCTAATATATCGGTGATCGATGCAAGCCAAAAAATAAAGGCGGCAGCAAAAAAAGCCCAGCTATAAGGCAAATAAAATATCACCAAAAAAACGGGGATAAGAAAAAGTCTAAATGTTGTGAGTGTGTTTGGAATATTCCACATAACTACTTGGATATGTCTTTTTGCTATATTCGCATGTAGGGCTAGCCCTTGTCATGCAAATGGTTAAATATCTTCTCAGCCATGTCAGGGCTGATCCCAGGAACTTTCTTTAACTGTTCTATATTAGCAGCTTTTACACCCTGCATGCCCCCTAAATATTTTAATAATGTTTGGCGACGCTTAGAACCTACTCCATTTATTTCTTCTAGTAGTGATTGTGTACGTTGTTTTTGTCGTTTATTACGATGCCCTGCAATAGCAAAACGGTGAGACTCATCACGTATATGCTGAATCAAATGAAGCGCAGGCGCATCTGAATCCATCGGAATGGTTTTGCGTCCACCGTCAATCAATAGTGTTTCAAGACCGGGTTTACGACTCGTTCCTTTTGCAACACCGACTAATAAAGGCATTTTAGTGTGCGGCCAATTAGAAAAGTACTGTTCAGCGCGTCCTAACTGCCCCTTACCGCCATCAATAAAGATAACGTCTGAAATTTTGTCTTCGTCTACTAACTTGTTATAGCGCTTATTAAGTGCAAATTCCATTGCAGCATAATCATCGCCACCTGTAATACCTGTTACGTTGTAGCGCCTATACTCTTTTGTATTTGGGCCTTGTGAGTCAAATACAACACAACTTGCAACGGTGTTCTCCCCCATAGTGTGGCTTATATCAAAACACTCCATTCGGGTAATATCGTCAAGTCGCAGTGTTGCTTTTAATTGTGCATAACGCTTATTAATAGAGTCTTGGGTACTTTGTTTAACCGCAATACTGTTTAATGCATTTTTATTTGCGAGTTGTAGGTATTGCGCACGCTCACCACGAGTAACCACTTTAAGGGTTACTTTGCGCTCACTTATTTGTGTAAGCGCTTCGCCGAGTGCCCCGCTCTCTTCTATTTCAAACGGTAATATGATTTCTTTTGCAATACGCCCTGTTGCTCCTGGCGCTAAATAGTACTGTCCTAAAAATGAAGTCAATATTTCTTGCTCACTCGAATCTTTAGGTACTTTTGGAAAATAGGTTTTACTACCCAGTACTTTATGATCGCGGATCATTAATAAATGAATGCCGTTTAACCCGTTTAAATGCGCAAAACCGACAACATCCATTTCTGCAAAGTTACCAGAAATAGACTGTTGCTCCTGCATTTTACGAAGTAGCATTATTTGGTCGCGAACTTTTGCCGCTAATTCAAAGTTTAATTGCAGGCTGGCTGCTTCCATTTTTTTTATTAAATCAGCAATAACTTCGTGAGATTTACCCGTTAAAAATTTACGAACATAGTCAACTTGCTCACTGTAATCATCATCAGTTACTTTATTTACACATGGAGCTGAGCAACGTTTAAGTTGATATTGCAGACACGGGCGACTTCTTGCGCGGTAATAAGCATCTTCACATTGACGAACAGGAAATATTTTTTGCATTAAGCGCAAGCTTTCAGATACCGCTCCTGCGCTTGGGAAAGGCCCAAAGTACTCACCTTTAATTTTACGACTGCCACGATGAAATGCTAAACGAGGGTGTTTATGGCTAGTTAGTAAAATATAGGGGTACGACTTATCGTCGCGTAATAATATGTTGTACCGAGGCTGATATTTTTTTATTAGATTATTTTCAAGCAGCAGCGCTTCGGTTTCAGTATTGGTGAGGGTGACTTCAATGTTACAAATATTACTCACTAAAACGCGTGTTTTGCTATCGGTAATGTTACTTCTAAAGTAACTGCTCACACGCTTTTTTAGATGCTTTGCTTTACCAACATAAATAACTTGGTTGTCACTATCAAGCATGCGGTATACGCCCGGCTCACTTGATAGCGTTTTGAGAAAATGTACGTGATCGAATTCAGACATAAATTATAGTTAGTACGAAACGTCTATATCAATCATTTTATGACGAATAGCTAAATGGGTAAGCTCAACATCACCACCTACATTTAACTTTTCAAACATACGGTAACGATAGCTATTTACTGTTTTAGAGCTTAGATTTAAGCGTTCAGCTATATTTTGTGCTTTTTCACCTTTGGTGATCATAAGCATAATTTGCAGTTCGCGCTCAGATAAACTCTGAAAAGGGTTTTCATCTGTGCGGCCTGTCACTTGTGCAAGCGCTATCTGCTGTGCAATTTCAGGTGCAATGTAACGCTGACCAGCATGAACACAACGAATGGCACGAACCATTTCGTCAGAGCCTGCACCTTTAGTTAAAAAGCCATGTGCACCAATTTGCATTACCTTGCTCGGAAACGGGTCTTCACAATTAACAGTAAGCACAATGATTTTTACATCTGGGCAGTAACGACAAATCTTTTTAGTCGCTTCTAATCCGCCCATGCCTGGCATATTCATATCCATTAATACTATGTTTGGCGCATGCTGACGACAAAACTGTACAGCCTCTTCGCCAGTTTTAGCTTCGCCAATTACTTTAAACCCTCGTACGTCATCAAGAATACGCTTGATTCCTGTTCGTACAAGTTCATGGTCATCAACTAAAAGTACATTAATCAATGGAACATCCTCACTTACCTAACAACATGCAATTTAATTAAATTAATTTGCCACAGTAACATACATAAAGCGAAACAATAATTAATATTATTGCCTCGCTCTAATAGTTTAAGATGACGATTTTTCGCTAAATCTGTCAACCCATAACGCAATGATACCATCACCCGTTACATTACACGCAGTACCAAAGCTATCTTGTGCTAAATAAAGTGCAATCATTAATGCAACAGCACCTTCATTAAACCCAAGCATACTTGTTAATAAACCAAGCGCCGACATGACTGCACCACCTGGAGCACCCGGTGCTGCGATCATTACTACACCTAACATCATAATAAACGGTAGCATACCCATTAATGAAGGAACTTCCATGCTTGGCGATAAAAACATAACAGCCATTGCACAGGTTACTATAGTGATAGTTGAGCCAGATAAGTGAATAGTCGCGCAAAGTGGCACTGTAAAGTTAGCTACATCTTCTTTAACGTTATTTGCTTTACTTGATTGAAGCGATACTGGAATCGTTGCTGCACTTGACATAGTACCTAACGCTGTAAAGTAAGCTGGTAGCATATTTTTAACTAATTCGATTGGATTACGTTTTAACAATATACCTGTCGCTATATATAAAACGCTTAACCATAACCAATGCATAACAAGCGCTGCAATTAGTACTACACCAAATGTTTGCAACGTATCTACCACAGTGCCTGCCACCGTCATTTCGGCAAATACGCCAGCAATGTAAAATGGTAAAGCTGGAATAATTACTTTCGATAATAACCCGTCCACTACATCACGACCCTGATCAGACACCTTTTTAAGCGTATCAAGTTCTAGTTGGCTCATGCCTATACCAAATACAAAAGCAGTCACTAATGCGGTCATTACACCCATCAGAGGTGGAATTTCTAAATCAATAAAACTACCTATTTCAGTAGCAACTTCTGCTTCAAATGTAATGCCACCACTTAAAAAAGGTATAACAGCACTTACTAATAAAAATGCAAGCGTACCTGCAATAATGGTAGAGCTGTAAGCAAACCCTACTGTTTTACCAAGTAAGTGACCAGACCCTTTTGGTAGGCCAGCAATACCCGATGCAATAAAAAATAAAATGATAAGAGGGATGGTAAAGGAGATAATTTGACCAATCAGCTCTTTTACTGTAAATAAAAGTTCAACACCAGTTATAGGTACATATAGTCCGACTAAGATACCGGCCACAATACCGGCAATTAATTTTAAGATTAACTTCATTGTGATTGCTTAATTGAATTTAGATACGTGTTTTTATCATGTTTTAGACGCATTGTGTGATAAAACTATTCAAGTTACATTCATGTGCGCAAATAACGAACAAATACAGCTTAATCTAGAGCTCTTTTGAACATTTTTTGACTAAACGAGTTTTTACTCTTTAAATCTCAAATTAAGCCCGCACCTACAATAACTAAAGCACCGTTAATAATTGATTTTTATTTCGACTGGTTATAAGCCCAATAAATATATGTTATAGCCAAACTTTACTTTAGTTTTTTTAAACTCACAGTAAAGTGTGTATGTATAGTTAGTAGCAAAGGCTATTAGCACGTCGATCAGATTGTATCCAAAGGAACATTATGTCTACTATTTTTGAAGATAACTCACTAACTATTGGTAATACGCCGCTAGTAAAACTTAACCGTGTTACGGGTGGGAATGTATACGCTAAAGTTGAATCTCGTAATCCAAGCTTTAGTATCAAATGCCGTATTGGTGCATCAATGATTTGGGAAGCTGAAAAGTCAGGTCAGCTTGTTGAAGGTAAAGAACTTATAGAGCCAACATCAGGTAACACTGGTATTGCACTTGCATTTGTTGCAGCTGCACGTGGTTACAAGTTAACGCTTACTATGCCAAACACCATGAGCCTAGAACGTCGCAAGCTATTAAAAGCATTAGGTGCAAATCTAGTACTTACCGACGGTGCTAAAGGTATGAATGGCGCAATTGAAAAAGCAAAAGAAAT
Source organism: Pseudoalteromonas sp. TAB23 (assembly GCF_000498075.1). Lineage (NCBI taxonomy): Bacteria > Pseudomonadati > Pseudomonadota > Gammaproteobacteria > Alteromonadales > Pseudoalteromonadaceae > Pseudoalteromonas > Pseudoalteromonas sp. TAB23. The sequence continues at coordinate 19,328 of NZ_AUTP01000211.1, read as the reverse complement.
TCAAGCAACAGCACCTGATAAGTATATTTTATTACAACAATTCGAAAACCCTGCAAATCCTAAAATTCACTTTGAAACAACAGGCCCAGAAATTTACGATGCACTTGACGGCAAAGTAGACTTTTTTGTAGCCGGCGTAGGTACTGGTGGTACTATTACAGGTGTTAGCCGTTACCTTAAAACAGAAAAAGGTCTAAACGTTAAATCTATTGCTGTTGAACCAACTAACTCTCCAGTCATTAGCCAAACGCTTGCCGGTGAAGAAATTAAACCAGGTCCTCATAAAATCCAAGGCATTGGTGCAGGCTTTATCCCTGGCAACTTAGATATGGACTTAATTGATGGTGCCGAGCTTGTATCTAACGAAGACGCAATTGCAATGGCGCATCAGTTAATGAAAAAAGAAGGTATTTTAGTAGGTATTTCGTCAGGTGCCGCGGTTGTTGCAGCTAAGCGAATTGCTGAGAAACCTGAAAACGCAGATAAAAATATTGTTGTTATCCTACCGAGTGCAACTGAGCGTTACTTATCAAGCCCAATGTTTGATGAAGAGTTTAGTGAACAAGAGCTAGTACAATAAGTAATTTTAAGATTTTTAAAAGGGTGCTTTAGGCATCCTTTTTTATTATTTATTATCCAATTTTCTATTTATTGCCCCCCATACCTTTACATCTTCCTAGATAAACCACACACTTTAAAAAAACTAATTAATAATAACTAATATGAAAAAAATCACGAGTTTATTAAGTTTGGTTATCTGTTTATTTTTATCAGCCTGTGGTGACGATATCAAAACACTTGCCGACACTCCTGGCGATACAGCAACCGCTTATTTTGATGCGCTTTATAACCAGCAAGACCTTCAAAAAGCCAGCACCATGGCAACACCCAATCTTACACGTATAATGAAATCCTACGGCACCGCTAAACAGTTTTCCCGTAACTTAGTAAACATGCAATACGATGAAGTAACCATTGAAGTTGATATGACCAATATGAGCATCCGTGAGCAATACGGTGATAACGCCAAAATAAACCTTATTTTTACCGGCTACTTAAATGGTGATAAAATTGACGAAATGCGCAGTGTGAAAATGCTTCGTAAAAAAGGCAAATGGTACATAGATAAAATAGTTGCCGACCCTTACGCTCGTTAAAATAAATGAATTAAACATAAAAAGGCCTTACATTTGTAAGGCCTTTTTCGTTTTAGTTAGTGTCTCGTCCTGAAATGTGTTTACACATTTAGGATTTATTATGACCAAGTCAAATAATACACCGATCAAACGAACACAACGAGATTATTCATTAGGCTTTAAATTACAAGTTGTCGACGCTGTAGAAAAAGGCGATATGACTTATAAACAAGCCCAAAAAATTTATGGCATACAAGGTCGTTCTACCGTGCTTACTTGGTTAAGAAAACACGGTAAGATGGATTGGACTCAATCACCTAAGATAACTATGCCTACATCACCTAAAGCCAAAGAAAGTACCGCTCAAAAAATCAAACGCCTCGAGCGAGAGCTTGAAGATGAGCACTTACGTAACCTGTTACTCAATGAAGTGGTTAATATTCTTGACGCTGAACATGGAACAAGCCTTCGAAAAAAGTATATTGCCAAGGAGCAAGAAGCCTTCAAAAGCAAAAAATAGTTAGCTTAGAACGTGCTTGCATGCTGCTTGGTATAACGAGACAAGCGATATATCAACGAGAGAGCAGAGCTAAACTGCGTGCTCTTGAACTAGCACCAGTTAAAGCGATGGTATTGGAAATACGACGTTTTATGCCGCGCTTAGGTGGAAGAAAGCTGTATTTTTTACTTAAACCAAAATTCATAGAGCGAGGCATAAGTTTAGGTCGAGACGCTTTTTTTAGTTATTTGAAAAATGAACGTTTATTGGTTAAACCTAAGCGTAGTTACACTAAAACTACTTTTAGTAAACATTGGATGAAAAAGCATCCTAACTTGCTAAAAGATGTGCAACCATCGCGGCCAGAAGAGGTTTTTGTAAGCGATATAACCTATGTTCAATCAGAGCAAGGTGTTCACTATCTATCGCTAGTAACTGATGCGTATAGTCGCAAAATTATGGGTTATGAACTCAGTGATGAAATGAAGGCGACAGATGTTGTTAAGGCATTAGATATGACAATCAATAATCGTCAGTATCAATGTAGTACGATTCATCATTCAGATAGAGGGTTGCAGTATTGCTCGCAGGTATATCAAGTAAAGCTTAATGAAAATGGCATTATTCCATCAATGACCGATGGCTATGACTGCTATCAAAATGCACTGGCGGAGCGTATTAACGGCATATTGAAGCAGGAGTTCTTACTCTATAAATGCCAAAATCTAAAAGAGCTACGTGAACTCGTCGAAGAATCAATATTAATATACAATGAAATGAGGCCGCATTTGAGTTTAGGAATGAAAACACCAAACCAAGTGCACAAAAAAAGCCAGGAGCAAAAGCTACTGGCCTTCAATTAAAACCGTCAACGTATTTTAGGACGGGACATAGTATTTAAAGTACTGCGCTACAGCTCACCTGGTTGAAAGTTATCAACTGCGATGGCTTTCTTTCGTAACTTATTAGCGTGATGCATTGCATCAGCATCCGTTTGCTCTAATAACTTATTCTCAAGTGCATAATTTATAGCGCCTTCAATATCAAGCGTTGCAGGCACACTGCCCTTACGCTGCCATTGTTTTAGATCTTTAAACTGCGCTTGCATATCATGCATAGCTAAAAATGCGCTTTCCATTACCCCTGTACCTGCATTTTCATCTACATAACATAAATGCGTTAAACGGTTTCTAAATACTCCAGGTTGAGTCATACGCTCGCAAATACTTTGTGCTATTTCGTCACTTGGTCTGTGGTAATGATTTCCAAGCGGGAACACGATACGTTTAAGGGTAAAATTAACAACCGGATTTGAAAAGTTTTTAAAGAAGCCATTAAACGCTTGGCCAATTTCAAATAATGAGTTCTCAATTGCATATTTTACAAATGGTAAATCAGCTTGTTGGCGCCCTTCGTCTTCATAACGTTTTAAAACAGTTGATGCTAAGTACAAATGACTTAATACATCACCCAAACGTGCCGATATCATTTCTTTTCGTTTAAGCTCACCGCCAAGCATTAACATAGCCACGTCTGTGCAAATAGCTAAGCCTCGGCTCATTCTGCTCAGTTGCTTATAATAAACAGCCGTTTCACCACCTACAGGCGCTTTAGCAAAGTAGCTACGTGTTAAGCCATGCACAAATGCCATGCCTGCATTACTTGCTGCAAATATAATATGGTTCATTAATAAACCATCAAATTGTTCAAGTGCTGCGTCGTCATCTTCCATTGCAGCGGCTTCCATTTCTTTTAAAACAAATGGATGACAGCGTGTTGCACCTTGGCCAAATATCATTAAGTTACGCGTTAAAATATTCGCGCCTTCAACCGTAATTGATACAGGAATACCCATATAGCCATGCGCCAAATAGTTATTAGGCCCTACTTGAATGCCTTTACCTGAATGAATATCCATTGCATCATTCATTACCGTACGACCCATTTCAGTCATATGGTATTTAGCAATCGCTGTTACAACCGACGGGCTTAATTTTAAATCAATCGCACCTGCGGTCATTAATCTGCATGACTCAAGTGTGTAAGTTAAACCACCAATACGCGCAAGTGCCTCTTGCACGCCTTCAAATTGACCTATAGATACACCAAACTGCTGGCGTACCATGGCATATGCCGATGTCATTTTTGAAGCTAAATGCCCAGTTGCTGCACTCAATGCTGGTAGTGATATACCACGCCCTGCACTTAAACACTCAACAAGCATTCTCCAGCCACGCCCTGCACACTCTTGACCACCAATGATCCAGTCCAGTGGTATAAATACATCTTTACCGTAAGTGGTACCATTCATGAAGGCCATATTAAGCGGATAATGACGCTCACCCGTTTCAACACCCGGATGATCGGTTGGTATTAGAGCACATGTAATGCCTAGCTCTTTCTTATCACCTAATAAAGCGTCAGGGTCATACATTTTAAATGCTAAGCCGAGTACAGTAGCCACGGGTGCAAGTGTAATGTAGCGCTTTGACCAATTTAAACGCAAGCCCATTACTTGCTCGCCATTATGCTCACCCATACACACCACGCCTAAATCAGGAATGCTGCCAGCATCAGAGCCCGCCTCTGGTCCCGTTAATGCAAAACAAGGAACATCTGTACCATTAGCTAAACTTGGCAGCCAACGATCTTGCTGCTCTTTAGTACCATAGTGAAGAAGTAACTCGCCCGGACCTAAGCTATTAGGCACCATGACAGTGACTGCGGCTGTTAAGCTTTTAGTCGAAATTTTTGACACTATCGTTGAATTAGCAATTGCCGAGAACTCACGACCGCCAAATTTTTCAGGAATGATCAGCGCAAAAAAACCTTCTGTTTTTAGGTAATCCCACACTTCTTTTGGTAAGTCTTTGTCTTTTTGTACAATTTGATAATCATCAAGCATCGCCAATAAGGTTTCTACTTGGTTAGCCATAAATGCGTTTTCTTTATCGCTAAGCTCTGGTTTAGGAAAGCGGTGCAGTTTTTGCCAGTCTGGGTTACCACTAAATAACTCACCATCCCACCAAACATCACCTGCTTCCATCGCCTCTCGCTCTGTTTGCGATAATGGCGGAAGCACCTTTTTGAACATTTTAAACGTAGGACGACTAATCAAGTTTAGGCGAATATCTTTAACCGCAAAAATAACCACCACCACGACCAACAATATTATAAATATTAACATGCGCACATTCCTTACACATTGAATGAAAATAGTAACTTAATTATGACCCATCTTAATTTAAATACAATCATTGCACGACGAGTCGTGAGCCTTAACGCATTCATTTTATTGTTTTAAACATCACTGCTATTATCAACGTTTTAATAACAATAAATTAAAGGAATAGCATGACCCCCTTTCGATTTAAACTAAGTATGAGCGCCTTAATGGTAGCAAGTACTCTTGCTTTAACGGCCTGCGATGCGCAAGTAACGATAGACACTACCGATTCAGCACACACTAAAAAAGCTGTAACAGCTAAAGACGCAAATACATTTATAACAAACACAGAAAAAGAACTAAGTGCACTTTATTTAGAATCGAGCCGTGCAGAATGGATTTACGCAAACTTTATTACTCATGATACGTCGGCTCTATCGGCTGAAGTTAACCGTAAAATGACCGAAACAGTCGTGCGTTTAGCAAATGAAGCTGCAAAATACGACGAACTAGAGCTTGATTACGATGCTCGCCGTAAGCTTGATAAACTAAAACTAGCACTTACACTTCCTGCCCCACAAGACGCTGATAAAACAGCGCAACTTTCACAAATTGTCGCAGAGCTTGGCGGGCTATACGGTAAAGGTAAATACTGTAAAGAAGACGGCAGCTGTTTAAGCCTTGGCGACATGACTTCAAAAATGGCCACCAGNCCAGCCGAGATTACAACGAACTACTTGATTTATGGCAAGGCTGGCGTCAAATATCAAAACCAATGCGCTCACTTTACGAGCAACAAGTAGTACTGACCAACGAAGGTGCAAAGGAGCTTGGTTATGCCGATACGGGCGCTATGTGGCGCAGTAAATACGATATGCCTGCTGATGACTTCACCACCGAGCTTGACCGTATTTGGGGCCAAGTTAAACCACTGTATAACTCGCTACACTGCCATGTTCGCGCAAAGTTAGGTGAAAAGTACGGCACCGACAAAGTACCTCAAGATCAGCCAATACCAGCGCACTTACTTGGTAATATGTGGGCGCAAGCATGGGGTAATATTTACGATGTAGTTGCACCAGAAAACGCCGATCCGGGTTACGACGTAACCGAGTTATTAGCTCAAAATAATTACGACGAACTTAAAATGGTAAAAGGTGCTGAAAACTTTTTTACCTCAATGGGTTTTGACGCACTACCAGAGACATTTTACGAGCGTTCACTGTTTGTAAAACCAAAAGACAGAGATGTGCAGTGTCATGCATCAGCATGGAATATCGATAGCAAAGACGATTTACGCATTAAAATGTGTATTCAGCGCACAGGCGAAGAGTTTTCAGTTATTCACCATGAATTAGGTCATAACTTTTATCAACGCGCATACAACAAGCAGCCTTTATTTTATCAAGAAAGTGCAAACGATGGTTTTCATGAAGCCATTGGTGACACCATTGCCTTATCGGTTACACCGGGTTACTTAAAAGAAATCGGCTTACTTGAACAAGTACCTGATGAATCTAAAGATATTGGTTTATTAATGAAAATGGCACTTGATAAAGTCGCCTTTGTGCCGTTTAGCTTAATGGTTGATCAGTGGCGCTGGCAGGTATTTTCAGGGGAAGTAGCACCAGAAAATTACAATAAAGCATGGTGGGAACTACGTGAAAAATACCAAGGAGTGCAAGCTCCTATCGCACGTAGCGAAAATGATTTTGATCCGGGTGCTAAGTACCACGTCCCGGGTAACACGCCTTATACACGTTACTTTTTAGCGCATATTTTGCAATTTGAGTTTCATCGCAGCTTATGTGAAATTGCCGGTAACGATAAAGCCATTCATCGCTGCTCTATTTATAACTCAAAAGAAGCAGGGGATAAGCTAAACGCTATGCTTGAAATGGGTTCGTCTCGCCCTTGGCAAGAGGCGCTTGAAACTGTAACAGGTAAGCCGCAAATGGATGCAACAGCAATGCTCGATTACTTTGCACCATTACAAACATATTTAGATAAACAAAACGAAGGCCGCAACTGCGGCTGGTAAATAGCGCTGAACAAAAAGCCCGCTCAAATGAGCGGGCTTTTTATTCATATTCTAATTTTAGTTAAATTAGAACTGTAAGCTTACATTTGCAAAGTAAGCATCATAATCAGAATCATCCCAGTTATTGCCGTAACCTGCTTCTAAACCAACATTGTTGTTGAAAAAGTGTTGAGCACCAAGAGTGTAATCATCATTTTTATTAACTGTAACAAAAACCGATGTTGCTTTGCTGAAATAGTAGTTAGATGCTAATTCCCAGTTACTTGAACCGCCATCAACATCTTCAAATTTACCTTCAACAGTCAAGTAGTTACCTTGCTGTAAATCAACAAAGTACTTAGCTGCTACTGCACGGTAATCAAACTCATCATCTGCTGTTACTGTAAAGCCAATATAATCAGTGCTGTTTAACTGGTGGTTATATGCCAAATCAAACACAAACTGATTGTCAGCATCTTCTACATCAACAAACGTAGCTTTTAATACAAGGTTTGGATTAAAGAAGTAACCCGCTGAAAGTTCAATTACATCCGTGCTTGAGCCAAAATCACTATCGAAATTATTGTACTGTGCACCTAATACAAAATCTTCTACAAAATACTCACCGCCAACGCTAGTAACATCTCCAAGATCATTATCACTGTATGCACCATAAACATTTGTTTGCTTATTGATGTATTCAAATTGATCATAAGGACCTAAAGTCGCTTTTGGAGAAAAATAATATGTTGAGTCAACACTTACTGTGTCATCACCATCTACGTCCACATATCCTACATGGCTGATTGATTGGTAAGTATCTGCGGCTATTGCAGTGGTTGCAGCACTTGATAATAAAATGCTCGAAATGATAACGGCTAATTTTTTCATTTTAAATTCCCTATAAATATTACTTTTTATGCCTCAGCTGTCTAGCCAAAGTCGGGGCGCATCCTAACGCCAAAAAAATGAACAAAAACTGAATAAAAGGTCAGATTAAACCCAGTGTAATTGTAATAATTTATAAGTAAATGTAAATGCAAAGTATCCATTAAATCTACAAGACAATTTCATGTCATCATTTAAATTTAAAAAGTAACAAATACGGTACAAACTGTCGCTAAATTGAACACAACTTAATTATTCGATAAACCTCATCAATATAATTTCCTCTCACTAAATTTTTTTAATTTCTCAAAAAATTACTCTATTTAATTCATTATTTCTGTATTTATAATGAAAAATAGGTTTGTATCCGTGCATATTTTTATCTGTTTTTTTCCAATAACCATTGTTTACTAGCAAAAACAACTCCAATACTTACTATTTTATAGCTATTATCATCAACTGCACTTAATGACTTTAATAACAATTTAGCCATTCATGGCACTCTATTTATAACTTAAAGGAGTTATTTAGATGAGCATAATAAAGGCCGTAATTATGACTGGTAAAAGTTTATAGTTAAAAGCTCAAACATTTAAAACGACAAAGCCCGCTAAATTTAGCGGGCTTTTTAATATTACTTTTGTATTAACTAAGTACGGGACTTAATTAAAACTGAAAACGCATGTTAGCAAAGTACGCATCGTTATCAGAATCATCAGCGTTGTTTTCGTAACCCACCTTTACACCAATATTTTTATTGATGAAGTGTTGAGCACCAAAGCTGTAAGTGTCTTGCTTGTTGTAGTTAGCAAATACAGATGTTGCCTTTGAAAAGTAGTAGTTAGTTTCTGCTACCCATTGGTTTTCTGCATCATCAATGCTTTCGTATTTACCTTCAAAAGTAAGGTAGTTACCTTGCTGTAAATCAATAAAGTATTTAGCAGCTACTGCACGGTAATCAAAATCGTCGTCTGATGTAAGTGTAACACCTACGTAATCTGTGCTGTTTAGCATGTAGTTGTAAGCTAAATCAAATAATGCGTAATCATCGCCGTCTTTGTTTTCAACTAGTGTTACTTTTGCAAGTAAATCAGGGTTGAAAAAGTAACCACCCGTCAGTTTATAAAGCTCACTGTTAGAACCTGAATCTGGGTCGAGGTTTTCGTAAGATGCGCCAACAACAAATTCATTAATGAAGTATTCACCACCAACTGATGTTAAATCGCCAAAGTCGTCATCAGCGTAGCCACCATATACGTTAGTTTGTTTATTGATGTATTCAAACTGATCGTACGGACCTAAAGTTTTTTTAGGAGATAAGTAGTAAATAGAATCTACAGCAACGGTGTCGTTGTTATCGCTATTTTTATAGCTTAGGTTACTAATTGAATTGTAGCTGTCTGCAGCAGCCGCAGTGCTAGATAATAAAATGCTCGAAATAATAACTGCTAATTTTTTCATTGTAAGACTTCCCTATGTACATTGCTTTTTATGCTCTAGCTGTATTGCTAAAGTCGAGGCACATGCTAACGTTAGGAAACTGAATGAAAACTTAACTAACCAGTTGTATTTATTAAGTTAATTGTAAGGAAGTGTTGTAAACTGTAAAATTAAAGTAGTTGCAACATCTAGTCAACAACTACTTAAAACATGTACCGCAGCTTAAAGCGCGTGTTGGCTAATAATACGATAAACATCGTTAATATTATCGCCAGACTTAAACTCTTTACTAATTGGTGTTGGATCTGAGCCAACCCATATTTTTAGCTCGGCATCTAAGTCAAAATGGCCTGCACTTTCTTTACTAAACTTGGTAATTTTAGAGTAAGCAATACTCACCATTTCCATTTTAGAGCCGGTCATACCTTGCTTATCAATTAAGATTAAGCGCTTATTAGTAAAAATAAACATATCACGTACTACTTTATATGCTTTTTCTACTTGCTCGCCGTCAATTAATGTATTGGCGAGGATTTTCTCTAAATCAGAATCGTCAACTTCACTTGCATTACCCATAAGTCCGCTAAGTAAACCCATTATACTTTCTCCTGTTTAAATATTTGATTCTCTAATGTGTGACCATTAACTAACTGCCTGTACTGCCAGTGTTGCTGATGACAAAAATTCAGTAGTGCAATATCAAGTGGATCGCTCGTTGGCTGATACTCAACTACATATTCTTTATGTTGGCTCATATACACCCGGCTCACCCCTGCAATTGCTTGAAGCTGTTGCTCAACATTTTGATAAGCTTCGCTTAGCATTAATGTATAAAAGTGTTTATCGGTATTATTTGTTTTTGTTTGATGCTCGCTTAGTACGCCTTTATCTAAATGAAGTACCTGTGAGCATAGTCGCTCAAGCTCAGTTAAATCGTGAGAGCTTAAAATAAATGTAGCCTGCTCACTTAATTCAGATACTAGCTCACGTACTTCTCTGGCATGAATCGGATCAAGCCCTGCGGTTGCTTCATCAAGCATTACAATTTGTGGCGCGCCAATAAGTGCTTGCGCTATCGTAACGCGCTTGCGCATACCGTGCGACAAATCCCCCGCACGCTGCTTTGCAATTTCTTTTAAGCCAACCAAATCAAGTACACGTAGCGCCTCAGTTTGGCTTTGCTTAGCACCCATACCTTGCAGTTTTGCATAAAAGGCGAGTTGCTTGTCTATATTAAAACGAGGGTCAAGTTGCGCGTCTTGCGGTAATGCACTTACTTTATTAAATAAAGCAGCGCTCCCTGGCTTATGCCCTAATATTTCAAGGCTGCCTTTACTTGGCGCTATATAGCCGCACAACAAACTAAATAAGGTGGTTTTACCCGCACCATTTGGCCCAACAAGCGCCACTGGCGCACCTTTATTAATCTCAAAGTCCACATTATTAAGCGCAAGTTTTGCACCATACGATTTACTCAAACCGCTGGCTGTAATTAATGGTCTCATAGTGAGCTCCTTGCAAAAATACGTTGAGCAACGCTTAGTAACACCGCTGTTTGCACAAGGGGAATAGCCACAGCGCTTAATAATGGTAAATTTTGCCCCGCTAATAACTCTATTTGCACACCCGGAAATAAATAATCAAGCAAGCCTAATGCGGGTATTTGCCATTGCAATATACCAACTACAATACCGCCTGCTGCAAAATATAAAATTGCCAATACAATAGATAAACGCGATGAGCGAGCAAAGGTATTTATTAACGTCATAAGTGCTACAAATGGACACAGAGTAATCACTAATATTAAAAATATAGAAAGCGCACGGGCAAAACCACCAGCCAGTAAACTTGGATCTCTAAACCCTAGTACAGCAAGCGTAGCCACAAGAGTAATGCCCACTAAGCAGGCTAATACCGCTAATTGTCCTAAAAAACGACCAAACAGTATTTCAAAGCGAGTGGAGCGCAGTGATAAAAACCTTAGTGTGCCGCGCTCTCTATCGCCTACCGTTTGGTCGCTACAAATAAATAAACCAAAAACGGGAAAGCTATACAGGGCTATTAACCAGTACATAGCAAATTCGGCCTCAGGCCAATCCAATAATTTACTTAAACCAATAGAACCGGATATATCACGGGCTATTTGCTCAAAATCGGGCGCACTTACAATGCCTACTGCCTGCCCTATTGGGTAGCGCAGTATTATTAGCCACACCAATGCAAAGGCAGCTAATGCAATAAGTCCACGTTTAGTTAAAAACATACGTACAAGCTCAAATCCCGCTATTTGCGTTAATCGCCCTACGTTTATCGGTAATGGTGTTGCCATTGACTATCCTTAATGACTTTTTATTTTCTGTGTATTTATCCACACTAAGTGTAAACACCTTGAATTACCAGCAAAAAAAAGCCCACCTATGGTGAGCTTTGTAACAATACATTTAAATGTAACAGCATAAATTGCGATATAAATTATAAATGCTGCTTATAAACCTCAAGTGCTTGGCTTAAATCGCTAATTAAATCTTCAACATCTTCAAGGCCAATATGCAGGCGAATAACCGGGCCTAAATCCCAACCTGTATTTGAACGCAGCCCTTTCATAGTTAAATTAGCTGTTACTAAACTTTCAAAACCGCCCCACGAAAAGCCCATTTTAATATGCTCAAGGCTATCTAAAAATGCATCAATCGCTTTTTGATTACCGGTTTTCATCACAAATGAAAACAACCCATTACTGCCATCAAAGTCACGTTTAAAAAACTCATGCCCTGGGCAGGTTTCAAATGCAGGGTGGCGAATATGATCAACAAGCTCATGTTGTTCAAGCCATTTAGCTACTTCTATTGCTGCTTTTTCATGTTGATTTAAACGCACACCCATTGTACGAAGGCCTCTAAGCGCTAAATACGCATCATCGGCACTGGTACATTGCCCTAGTAAGTACGAGTTTTCGCGCAAGGTTGGCCAGTACTTTTTATTAGCAACAGCCACCCCCATCATCACGTCTGAATGGCCGACAATATACTTCGTTGCAGCCTGAATACTAATATCAACACCGTGCTCTAGCGGACGATAATGCAAACCGTTGCCGTAGGTATTATCAAGTATGGTCATTACGCTATGCTCATTGGCTACTTTTACCATAGCGGGCACATCTTGCACTTCCATCGTAATAGAACCTGGAGATTCTAAAAACAACACTTTAGTATTTGGCTGAATGTAATCTTTAATACCTGCGCCAATGGTTGGCGGGTAATAGGTTGTTGTAATGCCCAGCCCCACTAAAATTTTATCGCAAAAATCGCGAGTTGGTTCGTACACGTTATCAACCATTAAAATATGATCACCGGTTTTTAAAAACGATAAAAATACTTGGCTGATCGCCGCAGCGCCACAAGGGTACAATGCACACCCTTCGCCGCCTTCAAGTTCTGTAATCGCTTCTTGTAGCGCAAAGTGTGTTGTTGTTCCTCGGCGCCCATAAAATAACGTTTTATCGCCACGGGTTTTAGCTGCTTCTTTTAAATCGGCTACAGTATCAAATACAATGGTAGATGCACGCTGTACAACGGGATTTACTACGCCATGTGTATAGGCTTTTTTTCGCCCTGATGATACCAGCTGAGTGTTTTTATTACTTTTACTCGACATTGTTAATCCTTAAGGGTTTGTGCGCCAATGCTCAATTAAATAACGAGAGATAGAATCGGTTCTAGGCAGCTTTAAATGCTCGCCTTCTTCGTGCCAATTACCAAATTGCTCTAAGTCTTCACGACTAAACCATTTTGCATCGTCTAGCTCTTCTTTATCTACGTTAATTTCCTCAGATGTCGCCTCTGCAAAAAAACCAAGCATAATTGACGATGGGAACGGCCATGGCTGAGATGCAACATAACGTACGTTATCAACCTCTATGCCTGCCTCTTCTTTAACTTCACGCGCAACAGCTTGTTCCAGTGTCTCCCCTGGGTCTACAAATCCAGCAAGCGACGAATACATACCAATAGGCCACGCAGCTTGACGACCTAATAAACAGCGTTCTACTCCGTCAGCAAAGACTTTAGTAACGACCATAATTACCGCAGGATCGGTACGCGGGAATGTAGGATGCTTACAGTTTTCTTTTTCACATACACGAGAATGCCCTGCTTCCACTGAACGGTTTTTACTACCGCAGCGCCCACAAAAACGGTGCGTGGCATGCCAATAACATAAACCTCTCGCAAGGGCGGCTATTGAGGCATATTTAATGGTTACTTGAGGCCCATATTGGCGAATATCAAAAAATTGAGCGCCCTCTATTAAAGGCGTAAGTACGCTTTCATCCAGATCAGATGCATCCAATGCAAACACACCATGTTTAGCATTATTTAAACCAACAAAAATAGCACTCGTTAAATCTAAATGCGCCACTTGTTGATACGTTAAATAGCTTACTTTAGGGGTATCTTTAATAAATAGGGTTTGATTATTTTTAACTAAAACCCATTTACTTTGCGCCGACATTTGCGCTTTAAGCCACGATGGGTCTTTACGAAAATTTGAGCCTCTATCTAGTGGCATGTTGCTGTAATGAAGCATGTAAGTCCTTGGTAACTCGTTATGCTTTAAAATTACCATAATCATTTAGCAAACCCAATTGATTAAAGTAATAAAAAAAGCCTATATAAGGCTTAATTCATCTATTACGGCTTTGTATTAAAATCTCTCATGTTGCAGGCACTTAGCTTGCACCTTTTTAACTATTTTTTGCTGTTAAAGGAGCAAGGTATTATCAATTAAATGAAATTGCTCAGCGCTTTGTTTTAATACCTCTGCAGTTAACCGGTCAGCACCGTAAACATCGCACGGTACATTATATTGATTTTTTAAATGCCCAAGTAACAAAGCAAAGTCACCATCGCCAGAGAGCAAAATAACCTTATCAAGGTTTTTACCCTCCTCTAACATGTCTATTGTTATACCTACATCCCAGTCACCTTTTGCACTGCCATCACGGCGTTGAATAAATGGCTTTAGCTTTACGTCAAAACCAATCGCACGCAAAATATTTTGAAACTGATTTTGCTTTTCATCTCCTCGATAAATAGCATACGCAAAAGCACATTCAATATTGTATTGCGCCTGCATTACCCGCCAAAACGCATTGTAGTCAAAGTTTTTTCCGTAACTCTCGCGGCACGTGTAATAAATATTTTGCACATCAACAAAAATACCTACGCGTGGTTTCGTGCTTTGCTGCTCGTTTTGTAAAGTCATTTAGTGTCCTAGTGAGGATTAATAGCAATAAAAGTAACGTTATAAAATAAGTGTACCTTGCAATTTATATTTAAGTAACCTAAATTAGTTACATACCCTTATGTAACCAATATTGGTTACATATTAAAAAGTAACCATTTTGAGATTTTTATGATTGGTGTGATCAGCGGCGATATTATTAAATCGCAAACAATCCCTAAGCAGCAATACGATGCCATGCTTTATCAACTAGGGCAAAGTTTGCGAAACATTTCGGGGGAGCAAACACTTTGGAATATATACCGAGGCGATGCCTTTCAGTTACAAGTTAATAATCCTGAGCTCCTTTTTAAAAATGCCATACTTGTATATTTACACCTTAAATCGTCAGGTTATGAGCTACGGCAAAGCTTGGCACTTGGGCAAATAGATAACCCACGCAGCGATATAAAAACAGCAACCGGTTCTGCTTTTACCCTTTCGGGGCAAGGCCTTGATAAAATAGGTAATCAACGCTTTGTTTTTAGTATTAACGAGCAGCAGCTTGATGAAAGCTTAAATCTTAATTTAGCCTTTGCCGACGTATTACTCACTAAAATCACGCAAAAACAAGCAAATGCCCTGTATGTCTATTTAACATCACCAGACAACAGCCACGCGGCACTGGCTAAAGAGCTTAAAACAAGTCGCGAAAATGTAACGAAACTACTAAATTTAGCGCACTACCAACTTATAGAGCGCTTTATTAAGCACACACAACACGTTATAAAAAATATAATTAAAGGAGGTGAATAATGACGTTTTCACTTTTACTGGTCGCGCTTATTATTGGCCACTTACTCGCTGATTTTTACTGGCAACCTATGAGTTGGGTAAACGACAGAAACACCCGTCACTTTAAAGCCAGTAAGCTTTATTTTCATGTACTAGTGCATGGTGTAACGAGTGCACTCATTATTACCGTGTGGGAATACACATTCGGGTGGCAGCAACTAAGCAGTGTTTTAATTGCCACCGCGAGCATTATGTTGAGCCATTACTTTATTGATATAGCTAAATCGTATTCTAATAAAGGCGTGGTCCCTTTTTTACTAGATCAAATAGCGCACATACTCGTTATTATTGCGCTCAGTATTTGGCTAACTGATAACAGTAGTTTTATGGCAGCAATTAATAATATGCTCACTGATCCCAAAATACTGTGGGTGGTATGCGGTTATTTAATTATTTTGAGTCCTAGCGCCGTATTTATAAGAATGATGTTAGAGCGTTTAACAAGTAACTTTTCAAGTACTGGTAGCTTACCGCTTGCAGGGCAAAGCATTGGTATGCTTGAGCGCGTACTTATGCTGAGCTTTATATTGCTTGACCAATTTGCAGGCCTTGGTTTTTTACTTGCGGCAAAGTCGGTATTTAGGTTTGGTGATTTAAGTGCAAGCAAAGATAAAAAACTTACCGAGTACGTTATGCTCGGCACACTACTTAGCGTAAGTGTGACTTTATTTGTAGGTTTGGGTATTAACTATTTAATCAGCTAATGACAAATTACAGGCAATAAAAAACGCGCTGCTTCTATTTATTCAAAAGAAGAGAGCGCGTTTTTTGTATCAGCCTTTAACCAAGTTCTAAATTAATTAAACGCCAATATGATCATTAATCGTTATTTGTGCGACGACGGCGTTGGCCACTACCGCCAACAGATTCACGCTTTGCCCATGGGTTTTGCGCGCTGTCATCTGTTTTAGCAGCTGGCTTTTTAGAACCACCACGGCGTGGGCCGGTACCATTACCACCATTATTTGGCTTTTTACTGTTAGGCTTGCTGCTATCAGATTTAGGCTTATTAAAAGGCTGCTTTTTCTTAGGCTTTTTAGCCGGCAGTGGGCGAGCATCTAATGCGCGTTCAGCTACTGGGTTAATAGGCTCAAAACCGTCTTCTTCAGCACGTGGGATAAGCTCACCAATAAAGCGTTCAATACCGTATAAATCAACAGCATCTTCTGTTGTTACAAACGAAATCGCATGACCCGACGCACCGGCACGGCCTGTACGGCCAATACGGTGAACGTAATCTTCATATACATTTGGTAAGTCGTAGTTAACAACATGCGGTAATTCAACAATGTCTAAACCACGTGCAACAATGTCTGTTGCTACTAGTACGCGTACTTCACCACTTTTAAAACCATCAAGTGCTTTAACACGTGCGCCTTGTGATTTATTACCATGGATAGCCGCGCCTACAATGTCATCGCGCTCTAGTTGTTTAACTAAGCGGTTAGCACCGTGCTTTGTGCGGCTAAACACTAATACTTGTTGCCAATCGTTAGTGCGAATCAAGTGGCTTAGCAATGCTGTTTTACGTGTTTTATCTACCGCATAAACACACTGAGTAACACTTTTTGCAGTAGTATTTTTTGCAGCAACTGAAATTTCAACAGGGTCATTAATTAACCCTTTTGCTAATGCACGAATTTCGTCAGAAAATGTAGCCGAAAACATCAAGTTTTGACGTTTAGCAGGCATTTTAGCAATTAAGCGTTTAATATCATGAATAAAGCCCATGTCTAACATGCGGTCAGCTTCATCGAGTACAAGCACTTCAACGCTATCAAATTTAACTGCATTTTGATTATGTAAGTCGATTAAACGACCCGGCGTTGCGACTAAAATATCAACACCTTTACGAAGACGCTGCATTTGTGGGTTAATTTTAACGCCACCGTAAACTACAAACGAGCTCACATCCGAATGCTTAGCGTACTCTTCAACGTTTTCGCTTACTTGCAAAGCAAGCTCACGTGTAGGCGTTAAAATAAGTGCACGTACGTGGTTACTTTTAGCTTTAGGGCCTGACGACAAACGCTCAATAAGTGGTAATGTAAAACCCGCTGTTTTACCTGTACCTGTTTGCGCTGCTGCCATAACATCACGGCGTTCAATAATTGCAGGAATTGCTTGAGCCTGAATCGGCGTTGGCGTTTCATAGCCCTTTTCTAAAACCGCATTAACCAAAGACTGTGATAAACCTAAACCTTCAAAACTCATATAAACTCTCTTTTAAATTAGGCTACGTTAGCCAGTTGCGCGCATTATACCTGTAGTAGCTAAGAATGCATGCCATTATTTACGTTGCAGGCAATTGATCATAGTTTAATAAAATTAAACCTGTGCTCAAGTTGCTTAAAAATGCAAAAAACGGCCATAAGCCGTTTTATATTTATACTTAATTACTCTAAGTATAAGAGTTACTTAACACCTAACTCACGCAGGCGTTCTTGCAAGTAGCTATCTGCCGTGTAGCGCTCTGAAAGCACAACATCTGGATGCGGGTGTAAAAATAACGGTAGTGAAATACGCGATTTAGTAGATGCTTTACCCGTTGGGTTAATTACACGGTGAATTGTCGATGGGAAATACCCGCCCGACGCTTCTTGTAACATGTCGCCGATATTAATAATTAAGCTGCCAAAATCACATGGCACGTCTAACCAACCGCCATCTGTTTTTTGAACTTGTAAACCAGGCTCATTAGAAGCTGGTAATACAGTCAATAAGTTAATATCGCCATGGGCTGCTGCGCGAATAGCACCTGGCTCTTCATCACCCGTCATAGGCGGATAATGTAGGATACGTAACAATGTTTGCTCAGAGCCTGCAATCATGTCTTTTAAATCAATCGAAAACTTAGCACGTACATCAGCCGGAGATTCAGCCTGAACCCAGCTTAACAATGTGCCAGCAAATTCACTTGCTAAACGATAGTATTCACGTACATCAGCTTCAAGCTGGGCAGGAACGCGACCTTTAGGGTACACATGGAAGTACTCTTTAATGTCTTTTATTGTAAAGCCTTTCGCTACTTCAGATACTGAAGGCGGAAAGTAACCGTCTTGAGTTTCTTTAGAGAATAAAAAGTCGTGCTTTTGCTCTGAGTTAAAAAAGTCTTGCCAATTTTTGTAAATAGACTCAACTAAAGACTGTGGGATTGGGTGGTTTTTTAAAACGCCAAATCCAGTATTTCTTAACGATTCAACAAATTGTGCAGCCGCATCGGGAGCTTTATAATCAACAGTAGGTAATTGCATTGTACGTTCCAGTGAATAGGTTGTGTGAAGTGAGTTGCTTTTAATAGTGCTAAATTACTTATATAAAGTAGCAAAGCCTTCATTATAGCGCTATGCGAGGATAGACAAATGACCTCAAAAACATAAGGACATATGTCCGCAAAGCATAGTCACTGCCACTTTGCTTGATCAAGATCAACTTATAAAAAAACGTTGAATTTGCAAGGTTTAGTGCTTATATATGGTCTACTAGGGCGTGCTGACCTTTGGTGGGTGAATTTGTAGCAGACTGTTTGGTATTTAAGCAAGGCAGAGCCTGTGATGTGTGGTTGTTCCCCATAAATAGGCGATAACGCAGCATAAATGCCAAACATGCGCTACCCTTTGGGTTCTTTCTAGGGACGATTAACTCTTTGTTGCTCGGTTTTTACTTAGTCCACTAGGTTACAAACCTCGCGCCGCGATTAAATCGCCCCTAGATTGAACAAATTTCAATCCACAACGGTCAACACGCCCTAATATATTTTATTTGTGTAAATAAGGCTCCCCATGCGACAAAAAGTATCTTTTAAAAGCGGCGATTTAGAACTTGCCGGCCAACTTGAACTTCCCTCTGGTGACGTTAAGTTTTACGCGCTATTTGCACACTGCTTTACCTGCGGTAAAGACATTGCAGCAGCCACTCGTATTAGCCGAGCTTTAACACAACAAGGCATTGCCGTACTACGTTTCGACTTTACCGGTTTAGGTAATAGCGATGGCGACTTTGCTAACAGTAACTTTTCATCAAACATTCAAGATTTAGTATCTGCGGCAAATCATTTACGTGAGCATTTTGCGGCGCCGCAACTACTCATTGGCCACAGTTTAG
>NZ_AUTP01000210.1:0-18739 GCF_000498075.1 Pseudoalteromonas sp. TAB23 | reverse complement strand
TGACGTGGTTTAATGGATTCGACTACCCCAGTTAAGAGATAATCAACTTAACTGGAGATCGATAATGACAAAACGTAAAAAGTATTCCAAAGAATTTAAACTTGATGCCATCGCATTAGTTGTTGAGCAAAACTACTCTCAAGCAGAAGCCTCTAGAAATTTAGGGGTAAATCCCAACATGCTTGGTCGGTGGATAAAAGAAGCTGAAAATGATGATGGGCAGGCTTTTAGAGGGAATGGTAATTTGACCCCTGAGCAAGAAGAGATCAGAGAGCTAAAAGCGCAAGTGAAACGCCTAGAAATGGAGCGTGAAATATTAAAAAAAGCGACGGTCTTCTTTGCCAAAGAAACGAAGTGAAATACTCGTTCATAACCCAATACAAGAAGACCTGGCCTGTGGCGGTAATGTGCCGAATACTGGGTGTAAAAAGTAACAATTACTATAGTTATCAAAAGCGATATTCAACTAAATCAGAGGATCCAACACATCAAGAAATGATTGATTGGGTCAAGGACATAGCGCACTTCAGTGATAATACTTACGGTGAAAGGCGTATTCAGAAAGTCTTAAATGCACTCGGTTTTCCGGTGAGCCGTCACAAAACAGCACAGTTAATGAAAGAGGCAAATGTCTGGGTGCGTTATAAAAAGAAATACAAAGTAACAACGAATAGTGACCATAACAAGCCTATTTATCCCAATGTACTTGAGCAAAACTTCAACGTTGAAGCCGCTGATCAAGCTTGGGTACAAGATATCACTTATGTTTGGACTGCAGAAGGTTGGTTATATCTGGCGGTAGTGATTGATTTATATTCGCGTAAAGTCGTTGGTTGGAGCATGGGCTCACGAATGAAAGCGCAGCTTGTCTGTGACGCACTGACTATGGCGATGTGGCAACGCCAACCCAAAGCAGGGTTGATTATCCATTCAGATCAAGGGGTTCAATATGCAAGCCATCAATATCGTAGATTGCTCAAGTCAAACGACTTCATTGGTAGCATGAGTAAGAAAGGTTGTTGCTGGGATAATGCTGTTGCAGAAAGCTTCTTCGGTAGTTTGAAGCAAGAGCGCGTGCATTGGAAAAATTACCCAACGCGTTATGAAGCTCAACAGGATGTAATGAATTACATCTGCATGTGGTACAACAGTCGTCGCTTACATTCGTACTTAAATTATCAAAGCCCAAATGACTTTGAAGAACGAACCGAAACATTAGATATGGTTTCTTAACTAGGGTGACTGAATTTAGTTGACCACGTCAGTTACACCTTAGTTGATGCGAGCATCTCTTACGACCTTTCAGTGTTAAACCAAGATATGTCTGTGTACCTACGAGGCACTAACTTAACAGATACAGAAGCACGCGTGCACAGCTCGTTTGTAAAGGATATAGCGCCACGTCCAGGACGTAGTTTTGCGCTAGGTATTCGCGGTTATTTTTAAGCGTTAAAAAATTATAATTAAAGGAAATAAACATGAAAAAACTATATCAATTAAAGCTTATTGCACTCGCTATTAGCGCTACATTTATTACGGCCTGTGGCGATGCAGAAACCAACATTGTGGAAAAAGATCCTATTGTTGTAGAAGACGAGCACAATCATGATGATGATCACGACCATGACGACGGCTATACCATAGACTCACTTGGCAGACTTGCCGTTCTGGCAGGTGACAGTAACGAAGCTAGCTTTTTTGATTTAGACAACAACGAATTACTTGATACATTTACACTAAACAATGACTCAAACACGTTATCTGCATCACCAGGCTTTCGTTATGCTGTTATTGCTAATCGTACTCAAGATTACCTAGGGTTTATAGACGGCGGTATGTGGCGCGAAGATCACGCAGAGCACTTGCATGATTATAAGCAAGGCCCTGCGTTTAGCAGCTACGAGCTAACAAGTGGTAGTCGCCCTACACACTTAATAACTCACGACGGGCAATTAGCAATATTTTACGATGGCGATGCAGAAACCGGTACGCCTGCCTCAGTAGAAGTGCTAACCGATAACGATATTACCAATACAACAGCTACACTCACGGGCATTAACTACGACATTAACATGCATGGTGTAGCTGAGCCTCGCGGCAAGCATTTACTCTCAACCATTCGCCGCGACGATGCAAGTAATACATCTAATGCCAAAGTACTTCCCGATCAAGTGGGTGTTTATCATCTTCACGATGGTAATTACGAACTAGAGCAAACGTTAGAAGTGACCTGCCCCGATTTACACGGCGCAGCACAAAATCACGATTATGTTGTATTTGGTTGTGGCGATGGCGTATTGACTGCCCACCAGCAAGGTGATGTATACAACGCTCAAAAAGTTGTAAATATAAACGCCGTAGGCGCTCAACGTATTGGTACTTTATACGGCCACAAAAACAACGACACAATTTTTGGCATTGCCGCAGGACATGACGGCAGTGATTCAGTGCTACTTAGTATTCATCCTGAAAATGCCGAAATGAAAGAAGTAGAATGGCAACTTGCTGATGGCGCAAGTGCTGTATCTTATTCTTTTTCAGCCAGTGGTGAATACTTTTTAGTGCTCGACAGCCTAGGCTTTTTAAATGTACTTACAGGACATGACCATGGCGGCGAAATGCACTGGGAACTCGCAGGCCAAGTAGATATTACTCAAGCAGACGTAACCACAATGCCCGAAGGAATGAGCTTTAGTATGACAGTGGCGCAAAGTGGTCAGTTTGCTTATATTGCCGACCCAATTGCTCAACACATAGTGCAAGTGCACCTTGAAGATCTAGAAATTGAAAGTGAGCTAGAGTTAACTTTTCCACCTGCAAGCATTACCTGGTTAGGGATTGCACAAGAGGTAGATCACTAAGTTACTAAACACATTACTGAAAAGATTATAACTTTACATTACTATTAAAAATTAAAACCCATCATTCACAAAGTTAGTGATGGGTTTTTAGTGACTAATTCGCTTTACCCAGCACCCAATCTAAGCCTTGGATTGCTGTTGTTGGAAATGCGGTTGCATGACTAGCCCCTTCAATAACAACACTTTTTAATTCAATACTGTCGCTGTTAAGCGCTTTTATTTTTTGCACTAGTTGCTGTGCCCCTTGCACCATATTTTGCCCCTCACCAAAAGCTGGCGTTTCCCTTGCTCCAACAGATATATACACCTTTATAGGCAACTTTAACTTATTTACTTTCAACGCTAATAGTGCATTATCATTAAACCAAACAGACGGGCTACCAATAATATAATTGCTAAATAAATCGGGTGTCGTAAATAAAATAGTCGCACCAAATAAACCGCCTAAAGAGTTTCCTATGTAGGTTTTTTGTGTGCTACTTGCACGGTGGCTTTGCTCAATATAAGGAAACACAGTGTTTGTAATAAACTTAATGTGCCCTTGCGCATTACCTGTTTGTTTTTTTCAATCTTTTGCAAAGGTAGGTGTGTAGTCTCTAATTCGACTAGCTGATCCAATAGACCCTTTTTCGTAACCAATGGCGACAATAATTGCTTGCTGCATTTTTCCGGTATTCATAGGAAATCGTGTTGCCCCTGCCACTATAGGAAACGTGTACGGCGCATCGGTTAAATAAATAACTGGATATGTTTTATCCGGCTTATTTTGATATGACTTAGGCAATTGAATGTAAACAGAGTAAACACGCTTACTAGAAGGTTCTGTTAGTTCAATAACGCTACTCCTAGGGATTTCGTATGGGGTATTAGCGCTTAATTTAAAGCATATTAAAGTAGTAGAAAGTAATAATAGTTTTGATATTAAGTCCACATTTCACCCTTTATTAAATATAAGTAGTTTCATGTAGCTAGTTATTAAATAGCTGAGTATATTTTTGTGCGTAACTTAGCACTATTTTTGCTGTTTCTTCATTATCAAGTAATAGAATTGGAGGATCCGTTAATGGCGGTAAATCATCAAAGCTAGGTAATGGTTTTTCCAACCAGCGCCAGCATTTAGTTCGATTAGCTTCAACTTGTAATAAAGTTAATATTATTTCTTCAAGTATTTCTGGCTGACCAAACCAACCTATAGGTTTAGAAACTGGTTTTCTTCCTCCCTGGATAACACGTGGCAACTGCGACTGTTTTAGTTCTTCAATTAAAATATTCTTGCGTGTCCAGTCAGCATGTATATCTAGTTTTTCATTGGGGTAACGAACACTATCAGTAGTAGGGATCACTAAGCCTATCTTAACTTTATTTAGAGATTTTATTTTTTCTAAAGCCCTTTCTAAGTCTGTATCATTAGTAACAAACACAACTTGCTCAATTGAGTCATCCGTAAATACATCAAATAAAGCCTCAACCGCAATATTTACATCAGTTTGCTTTTCTTCAAGCTTCCAAATATCCACATACTCACATTCATTTGGGTGTTTTTTAGGTTCTTTTTCATCAATTTTAAATGCACGTGTTGGGTTTACAGAGTAGTAACCTTTGATTATTTCTAGCTGACCATTTGAACTATTGAAAGTCAAAGCCCTGTGATAAGCCTGCTGATCAGCTAAAGAATCTTTTGACGTAGCTGCCTTTTCTACAATATTCGCAGTAAAAAACTTAACGCTTAAATTATTGCTAGTGTGGGCTTCATTTGCAGAACTGGGAAGGATATAGTTATCAAATAATTTAAATATATCTAACCATTTATAAGGCGTTCGCTTAAGACATCCATAATATAAATTATATCCATCAATATATATTCGAGTCTTCAAAGTCGATCCTTAAATTTTAGCTACAAAAAAACCGACACTAAGGTCGGCTTTTTCTCCCTATATCCAGGAGACTCAATGCTACGCGTGGAAGTAGGGTTAGTTGTTAACAATGATCTTAGTCAAAATTGACCAATACGTCAACAACTGATTTTATCGCCAATTGTAAGTTTAGACAAAATAATAAATTATATTTCCTATTTAGAACGCCCCCTCCAGCCACTCCATACATCATCTATATCATCGGCTTTATTTTTTTTCTTTTTCTTGCCTGTGCCTTCTGGTTTTGCCATTGGCTTTTCATTTTTAAGCGCATCAGCTGCATCAAGGTTTGCTTGGTTTACAGCAAAACCGGTTACTTCTTCACGCTCTAGGCGTAGTTTGTTTTTCTTCTCGATTATTTTAAAGTGATGCAAATCTTCATAATCAACCAATGAAAGCGCTAAACCTACTTCACCAGCACGGCCGCTTCGGCCAATACGGTGCATGTAATCAGAAGGACTGCGTGGTAGATTAAAGTTTATTACCACTGGCAGCTTTTCAATATCTAAACCACGAGCTGCAATATCGGTTGCAATAAGTACTTCGATTTCGCCCGCTTTAAATTTTTCTATTACACGAGTTCGCTCACTTTGGCCTTTATCGCCATGGAAAACTTGTGCATTAACACCGCGCTTTTCAAGCTTACCTGCTAAGTGCTCACAGTCTTTTTTAGCGTTCACAAAAATCAGCGCTTGGCGCCATTTATGGGTTTTAATTAAATGCGCTAAAACAGTGGTTTTCTCGCCTTTGTTAACACTAAACACGCGTTGAACAAGTGTGCTTTCATCTTTATTTTGAACTTGTATTTCAACTGGATTATTTAGCAGCTCTTGCGTTAATTGTGTTACTTGCTCAGGGAAAGTAGCTGAAAACAACATTGTTTGTTTTTTAGCAGGCATTAACGCTAAAAGCTCAGCAAGCTCTTCGGTGAAGCCAAGGCTTAACATGCGGTCGGCTTCATCAAGCACTAAGGTCGTTACTTTATCGAGCTTAATAGCATTGCTTGAGATTAAATCAAGCAAACGACCTGGTGTTGCAACAATAATATCGGCGCCGCCGCGTAGAGTCTGCATTTGTGTATTAACCGACACACCACCAAACACGGCCACCGTTTTGATTGCGCCATTAAAGTTAGCAGAATACGACTTAACGCTATCGGCCACCTGCGTTGCAAGCTCGCGGGTAGGTACCAAAATAAGCCCAGTAACAAAGTTACCTTTGCTTGTAGTACTTTTAGCGCCCTGCTCAAGAAAAGCCTTTTGCAACATAGGTAATGCAAACGTTGCTGTTTTACCTGAGCCGGTATTTGCCCCAGCAATTAGGTCACTACCCGCAAGCACACTAGGTATAGCCTTAGCTTGAATAGGTGTAGGCTGGGTATATTCCAAATCGGTTAATCGAGCTAATAGCTCTGGAATAAGGCCAAGTTCGGAAAAAGTGCTAGGGCTTGTGGCTGAGGTCATATTTATTACGGGCTTATTGCTAAAAAAGTAGCCTGTAATTTTAGCGTATTTAGCGCTTATTAAGTAGAGATTAGTGATTTAAATATCAGCGGCGTGTTGTAAAGGTAACTGTAAGCGCAGGCTACCCCCGCGCATTGTCCTTTTATATTGCTGGGTTTTATTTAACTGTGTTTGTAATCTACTTTTAGTCTCTTTTAAGGTATCTAAATAGGGGTATGTGGTATCTACGACATTTAAAGCAGCCTCTATTTTAATAAGTGCCTGTTGTATATTACCTTGTAATTCATAGCCATAACCTAACCCCCATAGTGCATCAACAGATTGTGAGTGATGCTTAACATTATGCTTAAATACTGCCACAGCCCGCTCATATTGCTGCATATTTACTAGGTTGTAACCAAGTTGCCTAACAGCCGCCTCTGGAGGTGTTATTTGCTCCCCCATTGCTGAGATAACTTTTTATAATAAACATCAATAGATTCTATATCATCGCTTAAAGCACTCATGGGCATTTGTTTGGGTAAAAATAAATGATGATAAGCATTAAAGGCCCCAGCGGCAGATGTTAAGTTATGCGATACATTTTCAAATGCGTCACTGAAAAAGCGTAAATTTGGCAAGCTATTAGATTGTAAAGCTTGCTGCAGCTCATTATATCGCTCACGCATTAAGCCAGCTTCTTCGCCAATATTTATATAAACATAGTTATTCAGGTCTTTTGATTTATTAATAAACGACTTAGTCGCTTTTACCGGTGCGCCATAGTTCCACCAAACGGCAGGGCTGTAAGCAATATGCGCTTGGAAAAGCTCAGGGTTAGCTTGCATAGTATAAAGTGCAAACACGCCTGCTGCTGAGCCCCCAGCAATCACATTAAAGTTATGCGTACGATAGCTTTTATTAATCAAGGGCATAAGCTCTTGCTCAATAAATGCTAAAAACTTTGCTGCGCCTAAGCCTTCACCTACCGGGCCTTGTGGCTCTTTATTAACTGTGGGGTATAAATCTCTTAAGCGATTAGTGTTTTCAATAGCGACAATAATAACCTCAGGCGCACGATTATTATTTTGCAGTCGATCCATTACAGCACTTATAAGCGGTATGTTACCCGCACCATCTAGGCGATAAATTACAGGATAAACTTTGTTTGGATTAGCTTGGTAACTCTTTGGAAGCTGGACTACAACGGTACGTAGCTCATTTAAAATTGCAGAATTGATAGTATGTGTTTGTTGCGTATAGCTAATGGTTTGCTGTTTTAAATCAGGCTCAGCTAGTGTGTTATTAGAAACTATAAATAAGCTACATATAAAAATAGCAGTGAATAAACGCATAGCTAATCCTTTAGAAAGTAGTGTGTTATTTAATCTAACAGGCTTCGAGGTACAAAAAAAGGCGCATTGAGCGCCTTTTTATCTTTAACAGGTGTGGGAGAGTAATAAAGTATCTAACCTTGGGGTGATCGCTTCACCCCTTAACCTTGGTGATTGAATTTTCAAATTAGTATGACTTAGCATAGTATATGGTGAGTCTTATTAGGAGAGGTTTCAGTTACTATGATTATCAATGACTTTTATACTCGAGAAGTTGAAGTTTATCGAGACCCTGAATTCGCCATTTCAATTAACAAAGAAACCGGCGAAGAAAAGTTAAAGCTTGCTGAGCCTAAAGATGAAGAACAAATAAAAGTTCATATTCTGATAGATCCTCTCGGCCATTTGGTTAAACCGGCCTGCTTATATTTGTATTGGAAAAAAGATGAAGAGCAGACGAAAACAACTGCCACTGAAGCGAAAGCTTTACTGCTCTACTTTAGATTTTTGCATCAAAATCAACTAAATTATTGGAAATTTCCTCACTCGAAAAGTCGCAAGCAAACATTTAAATTTGCTGACTTCCTTGTTTCTTCAATTAACTCTGAAGATATTGCCACTTCAACAGCAAAAACGTATTTGAGGGTTGTAGTTAATTTTTATAAATTTTTAGGGCGAAATAATCTTATTGAATTTTCAGAAAAAAATAAGCCTTTTGACTTTGAAATGATCTCTATTCGTCAGTCTGGAATGTTGTCACATACACAGCGGGTTATTAGTGTTCAAACGACTAACCTAATGAAAAGATTACCTAGAGAACAAAAGAAACATGTTACTAGAAAACTATCTCCTTTAACTCAAGAGCATTTGAAAACGCTATTATCTCAATTGTCTAAAATATCTGATGATAAGGCACTTATATTCGAAGTGGCGCTAACTACAGGAATGAGGCTTCAAGAAGTATTAACAATACCTGAGTCCATTATTTTTAATCCAACTAACGATCATCCAATTCCAATCTCGATTGGGCCTAAAATTGGTGTCCATACCAAGTTCAGTAAACAAAGGTATGTAGAATTCCCTGCTGAATTGATGTTCAAATTACACCAATATTTATGGTCACCAGTGCGTCAAAAGTATGCATTAAAAGGCAAAAACGATACAGCAAAATTATTTATCAGCCGCCAAGGAAAGGCATTTAATCCAAACACTATTGAAAAGGCATTTTCTGACATTCGAAATGAAATATCTAAGAGCTGTATCGAGTTCAAATATGCAATACACGATCTTCGCTCTACCTATGCAACTTTTACACTACATAAATTATGGGAAGAAAAAGGTAGCTTGAGAACTGCTGCCTCAATACTACAGGAATTGATGGGGCATAATAATTTTGCTTCTACGTTTAAATATGTGGAGTTCATCGAAGCTAATGCATTGATGTTCGAGCATGCGCGAGATGTCAGTGAAGTCTTTCAGGCTTCAGGGGATACACATGGCAAAGAGTAAACTAGTAGGGCAAAAGCTCATAAGCGCAGGTGACGACTTTACTTTGGAATTCCCAACGCTTCATTATTCATTTTTGATTAACAACATAGACGTAACTGTCGATCTGACACGGTTAATGCACTTTAGGTGCGACGTTGCTCAAAATAAAGCAAGTAGACAGCAACAAATCGTTAAATATGCTCGAGCATTCAAAAAAGAAATGAGTTTAGGTGCAACCTCTTCAACTCTTTATAATAGCTTCACGAAATTTAAAGGGTATTTAATCTGGTGTGATGATAAAGAAATCTTCCCTTTTTGTGAGTCTACATGGAAGAATTATAGAAATTATTTATGGGAGTTAGTATTAGCTGGCCGTTCTAGTTTACCAATATGGCAAAGACCCAATGGCCAAATTTTAGGTTTAAAAGAAAGAACAGCAAACTATATTGTTTCTACTATTGAACAGGCTTTAGTTTGGTGCGAAGAAAATGTTAATCAGTGGGGAAAACAACTCCGTCCATTCAAAAATGGAAAACCTAAATCTTATGAAGCGTATTCTGATAAAGAACTGCCTATAATACTTAATCGTTTATCTACCTACTTTTTCCAGTTGGCAATTCCACTTTTAAGTGACGATTTACCTACTAAAATTAATATAGAGATACTTGAACATAATTTTGACGTACCTATTAACAGTACGAACACAAAAGGGAAAGCTAAGCAGGCTTCATTAAATTACGATACTGCCTTTAATCAGGCTATGTCATGTGCGTATTATCTACTAAGTTACTTTACCGCATTCAATTCCAGCCAGCTGATCGAATTACGCCACCCTATCGAATGGCAGCAAGATAAAACAACAGAATATTATAAATTAACAGCTTATAAAAGGCGGGCAAACAAAGAAGTGATTAGCTTTGTTGGCGGTGAAATCCATAAAAAATCGATTCAGTTTATGGAAACATTAATTGCCTTATCGTTGAAATATAATAAGACTTCTAATGGGCTATTTGTTTATTGGCTGGATGGTGCTTCCAACCCTAGAGGAATAAGCTCAACGTTACTTAGCAATTCCCAAATAAGCAGCCAGCTCATGTTGCTGTCAGATAGAGCAACGGCATGCTTACCTTATTTACTTGAATTACATAAAAGTTTTATTGCCACCGGAATTAACGGTTATATTGAGTTTACTGATCATAAAATTGTTGATAGAAAACTCACCAAACAAAAGAAGGTAATTAATAGATTCTTCTCAAGAAGAATAGTGATTTTAAGTATCCTATTACTATATGCAATCATTCATGCTCACCCTAAAAACAAACAAAAAAAAGTGAAATTAAATGGTTCTGTGTTGCCTTTGACGGTTATCCAAAATGGTCAAGATATTAAAGCTACTATCCGCGATGCCGATGGTACGAGTGTAGAAGTTTATATCGAGAATAAGTATCAACAATTTCTTGAAGATATAGTAAATTTCGCTTTAACAAGACAAAACATTAGTTCAACAAAGCCTAGTTATTTGTTGCCATTAGGTCTAACTAGGCAAACTCTGCAATGGGAAGGTATCATTCCCAATACTAACTATTTGAGCGATTACGGAATTGCTCCCGGTGAGTTTTTTGTCAGTTTACGATCCAGTCAGTTTCGAGAAACTGCAGCGAAGCTAGCTAGAAGAAAAACAAATCGTACCGAATTACAAGTATCGCAAATACTTAATAACCAATACATGACCGTTATCAAGCATTACTCTGAAGGTAACCACTACGACAACCAGTTAATATTAGCACAAGGGTTATCTGTTATCGAAGCGGTAAGTCAAGGCCACGCGATCAAACAAGCTAAAGATATAGTAGCCATTGAATCGGATATGAAAGTAATTAAATTTGAAGAATTGACTTTTAACAAAGCCACGCTAAATGGGATAGGGGTGGCTTGTACTGATAATAAATCGATAAGAGAAGATGAACCCTATAATTCTCCCTGCTTCGATTATGAGAGTTGTATTAAATGCAAATACGCCAAATTAATCGACGATGTTGAGCCGCTATATCGACTGTTATCGTTTCTAGAATGCATGGAGGAGAGTTGGTTGTATTACCCAGACAGATTTACTCAAAACATAGGCAAGTCTATTGAACTGTATAGGAAAGTTATTGCTGAAAATATTCCTAAATCAACGTTAGAAGCTGCCCAGCTAAAGTTAGATAGTGCAGGACGACATATGCTTTGGGATGACCTTGAGCTTGCATCTATGGGGTATAAAGGGACGACAAGTTAATGTTAGATGGAAATTTTCAACATGATCAAAATACAGGGCTTGATGATGTAAAAAGCCGTTTACTTTACTTGGTAACTGAAAAGTTATGGGATGAGTTAGAAGAGGAAGTTGTCTCTCATAACTTTGACGGTCAACCTATTTCTCTTTTTGCTGAGGAGGTATGGGACTTTGAGCCTTATCGTGTTGGTACTGAGTACACGACACTGAACTTTAAGCTTACTGAAAATGAGATAGCTCCATCTTTGTTAATTGAGCTAAAATCAATAGCACTTGCATTTATCTATCATTCTCAATATGCCTATAGGATTAATTCTGTAATAAGCAAAGTTAATAGTCTCAAACGACTTGCAGTGTCCCTGACAGAAAATGGTATTGAAACCTTTGATGGTCTCACGATAGATTGCATCAAGAACCTGATCAAAATAAATAGTTATTTACCTCGCGAAATAGATCTTTCACCATTGAATAGCCTTAATGACCTCTCAGATTACCTGTCATTCGAAACTAATTTTTTTGAAAAACTCACCTTAAAAAAACTTAAGGTTTTACAGCCAGATAAAGAACAGCATCCTGTTATTCCCCTAAGAATATACCTTTCAGCTTTAGATGAATACACAAAGAAAGTGAAGTACTGGCATACTCATAAAGAACAGCTTAAGCAAGTAATTCAAGATGCGATTGATTACGAGAATAAGCAAGTTCGCCGAATGCTAAAAAAACTACGACACGGAGAGTGTGGAGTTGGACAGGTGTTCAATAATAGCGATAAAAAGTATCACAAATTTATTCAGGAACTTAATAGATGCCAAGTACCATTGGTGGATTATGAGGAAAACCCTGCCTGGGGTAGTGTCTGGTCTAGTATTCAGCCTGCCGTGCGAACAGATTTTTTCGAAAGGTTTACTCCCAGAACTATTGGAAAAAATACATTCAGTAGTCATCATCAAATAAAGTCATTTTGCCGCAACTTAGATACTGTATGTAGATATTTAGTATTATGTCTAAGCGGAATGCGTAGCAACGAGTTGCTTCAAATAACACCTGATTATGGTGCACAAGTCATTACTCTCGATGGAATAGATATACATTTATTTCACACTAAGCAGCAAAAAATAACTACAGGCTACCAAGGATATGATGATGTTTATGTGACAACAAAAAATGGCCATCTGGCGTATGAATTGTTAAATAGTCTAAATAGTCCTGTAAGGAATTGGCTTGAAAGTACAGGCCAGAAAGTCTGGCTGCTGAATAACTTACAACGTTTTCAACAACCAAGATCGATCAGTCATTCTGGAAATGTATTGCAGTCTTTGAGTCGGTTATTCTCGTCTAATGAGCAAGAGTTTTCGATTGACCTCAATTCTGATGATATTGAAATGCTTAGACGTAGCGATCCCGAAAAAGCATTCAACATTGGCGAAAAATGGCACCTTACACCTCATCAACTTAGGCGCTCATTAGCTTATTATTTAGTAGGGATGCAGTTAGCTGACTTTCCACAATTAAAGCAACAGTTTAGCCATTATTCTATTGCAATGACCATGTATTACGCTCGCAATGCTAGTTCATTTAAGAAAATGTACCATGATCTAGAAAAAGAAAAAGTAAGACAGCAAGCTCTCCTATATTCAAGACTCGCAGCTAAAGCCTACAACGGTAAAAAGTTAGGCGGGGGACAAGGGAAAAATATGTACTCTAAGAGTTATGCAGATAGAAATGTTTCGCCGCAGTACTATGAGAAAGAAATCAAATCGGGCAGAAAACACATTCATGCTTTAGCTCCTGGTATGTACTGTATAAACAATACTTGTAGTATGAGAATAGGCATTGAAATTGGAGAATGCGTTGATTGCGACTGGGCTCTTATTGAGAGCGGTGCTTACGCCCAAGCAGTTAGGCAGGAAAGTATAAATATATTGGAAAGCTTGCAAAGCACAAGAGAGTTAAGTGTTGATATAATTGCTTTTCAAGAGGTGCGTATACGCTCTGCCGAGAAGATATTAAATGATCTTGATATTAGCTATACACCTTATCAAGCCAGTGAATGGTTAATCACATCAACAATATAAGATTTTTATGACAAAGACACGTAACCCTGAAATTACTAGGAAAAAGCTAATCGATGCTCTTCAACGTTTAGTTGATGGCGACCCTGAACGTTTAACTGGTAAATATAAAATAAACGTTAAATCTGTTCAGGAAGAAGCGGGGTTAAGCTTAGGTTCGGCTTATAGGTATCCTGATGTGATGGATGCAATCTCATCAGAGAAACAAACTCAGGCTAAAAAAACTGGTAAGGCTCGTAAACGCTCTGTTAGCACTGACTTGGAGAGAATTAAAGAAGATAAATCAAAAGAAAAAAGGCTAAAAGATAAATACCGACATGAGTTAGATGTTGCTAATCAAAGGCTAGATGAAGCATATGCAGAGCAAACAATGCTGTTAACTGCGATGATGAATTTTCTAGATATAGAAGATAGAATTAGATTATTACGAGAATCAAAACCTAAGATCGTTAGCATTAAATAGCTAGAGGTTATTAATAATTGCCGCTACATTGTAGGGAAAATATAAATGAAAAAGATAACAAGGAAGCAGCACTTCGTACCCAGGTGTTTACTTAAAAACTTTAGCTATAACGATGGTGCTATTAATATATTCGATTCAACTAGGAATAAGTTACGGCCATCTAATGTTGGAGCTGAACTATTCGAGAATAACTTCTATGATAAAGACAACACGATCGAAAATTTTTTGCGTGATTATATTGAAGGGCCAGGCGCTCAGGCTTTAAAAATAATTACAAGGGAAGTTGATGGACAATTGGATTTTGAAGGGCGAGTAGACCTTCTTCGGTTTATTTTAGTTCAATTAAGCCGTACACCAAATGCATATTCTTCCTCGCTAGATAATATTGACAATTATTTTAATGAATTAATAAATCAATTAGGTCAATTAAATGGTTTTGATAAAGAAGCTCTAGACGGTATAAAAGTTTCTTTTGATAACCCAAAATATTTTCTTCAACTGCAAACACTGGAAGCTGCGCTCAAAGTGCCTCTTCTCTTAGATTTAGAGTGGCACATACTAATTAATGAAACAGCCACTGAGTTTGTGATATCAGATCATCCTGTGGTTCATTACAACTGGTATCTTCGTAACTTACACTCAATAGATATCAGTGGTTTATCTAAATGTGGATTGCAAGTTTTCTTACCAATATCAAGCACTATTACCTTATGTTTATATGATAGTAAGATCTATAAAATGGGAGCTAAAAATAGTTCCTGTACCATAATTGAAAACTTACCAGATATACATCTGCTAAATGAACTTCAATTTAGGAGTCGAGGCTCATTTATTGTTTTTAGGTCTACAGATGACTCAAACTATGTTAAAAAAATGAGCGATAAGTTTCCAGCGAATAGCATTTATAGTAATACAGTAAAAGCCATAGCTCCCACAATTATTGGAAGGGAAGCTAAAAGTAAAATCACCCTCTGGCGTAAATCTTATATTTTTGATAGATGGTTGTCATTTTGCAAAGTTAAAAACAAGAAAAAAAGTCAGGATATAACCTGTTATGATCGAATACCTGAAGAATTAGCTAAACATGAACAATTCATTAAAGAAATGAGGTCAAAAAAAGAATAAAAATATGACTTATTTGCTTGTTTTTCAATCGCTATTTTATTGCTTTTATGACTTAAATTATGACTTTATTTTTAAGGAATAAAATACATTAAATTCAAGTGGTTAACTTTTAATCATATTTTAAATAATATTTTTTACCAAGGTTAAGGGGTGAAGCGATCACCCCAAGGTTAGATACTTTATTACTCTCACACAACAGGTAATTACCAACCTATTGATTTTACTCAACCGTAACCGATTTAGCTAAGTTACGTGGTTGGTCAACGTCAGTGCCTTTAATTACCGCTACGTAGTACGACAGTAGCTGCAATGGCAAGGTGTAAACAATTGGCGCAATAATATCGTCAGTGTGGTTTACGTTGATTACACGCATTGTGTCGTCTGACTCAAAGTGTGAATCTTTATCTGCGAATACGTAAATAATGCCGCCACGTGCGCGTACTTCTTCTACGTTTGATTTAAGTTTTTCTAGCAATTCGTTATTTGGTGCTACAACAATAATTGGCATGTCGGCATCAATAAGTGCTAATGGGCCGTGTTTTAGCTCGCCCGCTGCGTAAGCTTCTGCGTGAATGTACGAAATCTCTTTAAGTTTAAGCGCACCTTCCATTGCAATTGGGTATTGCGAGCCACGACCTAAAAACAATGAGTGGTGCTTATCAGCAAACTCTTCTGCAAGATCTGCAATACCATCAGCGAGTAATAATGTTTCTTCTAACTTAGCTGGAAGTACTTTAATTGCATTTACAATTGCGCTTTGATCAAGGCCTTTTTCCTGAGCTATAGACGCAGTAAGCATTAACAAACCAACTAACTGCGTAGTAAATGCTTTAGTAGATGCCACGCCTATTTCAGCGCCTGCTTTAGTCATAAAGGCAAGGTCTGATTCGCGTACAAGCGATGAACCAGGTACGTTACAAATAGTCATTGAGGCCATGTAACCTTGCTCTTTAGCTAGGCGTAATGCAGCTAGCGTATCGGCAGTTTCACCCGATTGAGAAATAGTAACAAGTAAGCTATTTTCATGAACAAACGACTGACGGTATCTAAATTCAGAAGCTATTTCTACATTACAGCTAACGCCTGCAAACTGCTCAAGCCAGTAACGTGCAACCATACCAGAATGATAAGACGTACCACAGGCAATAATTTGCACATGTTTTACATCTTTAAATATTTGCTGGGCGCTTTCGCCAAAGGCATCAATTGCCACACGGTCGTCGTTTAAACGCCCTTCAAGAGTATTACGTACAGCAAGTGGCTGCTCGTAAATTTCTTTTAGCATGTAGTGACGGTAATCGCCTTTGCCTGATGCATCTTGCGTAATGTTTGATTCAATCACTTCACGCTCAACTGCGTTACCGTCTGCATCAAAAATTTCTACTGTGTCACGTGTAATACGTGCTACGTCGCCTTCTTCTAAAAAGATGAAGCTACGAGTAACAGGTAGTAATGCTAACTGATCAGACGCAATAAAGTTTTCGCCAAGGCCTAAACCAATAACAAGAGGACTACCTGAGCGCGCTACAATGATTTCGTTGTCGTTGTCTTTATCAAATACAACAGTACCAAAGGCGCCTTCAAACTGTTTAACAGCTGCTTGTACTGATGCAAGTAACGTTGTGTGTTGTTTACGAAGTTGGTGAATTAAATGCACCATTACTTCTGTATCAGTGTCTGATAAGAATTCGTACCCATCTGCTTTAAGTGCTGTACGTAGGCTAGCGTGGTTTTCAATAATACCGTTGTGCACAAGTGCTAACTGGTTGTTTGATACATGTGGGTGTGCATTTTCTTCTGTAACGCTACCATGTGTTGCCCAGCGCGTATGTGCAATACCTGTATGACCGCTAACACCTGCTTTTTCTAGAGCTGCTTCTACGTTAACTACTTTACCCACTGCTTTAACAGTATTAAGTGTGTTGCCATCAAGCAATGCTACGCCTGCTGAGTCATAACCACGGTATTCTAGGCGTTTAAGGCCTTCAACTAAAATTTTGTTTACTGGACGTTCTGCAACTGCCCCAACTATTCCACACATAGTGTCTCCATTAATTTTTAAAATACTTGCTACTGAGTAGCTATTGTATAATCTCTGCACAAATTAGTTTTACACCACACGCCTCAATTGCTTTGCGCTTATCGTCTGCTAAGCCATCGTCGGTTATTAATGTGGTTACTATTTTCCACGGTAATTCTAAATTTGGTATTTTTCGGCCAATCTTATCTGATTCAACCATTACAATTACTTCACGAGCGGCTTTTGCCATAACTTGGCTTAAACCAACTAGCTCATTAAAGGTAGTAGTACCGCGCTTTACATCTATGCCGTCAGCGCCAATAAATAGCTGATCAAAGTCGTAAGAACATAATACATTTTCGGCAACTTGCCCTTGAAATGATTCAGAATGAGGATCCCACGTTCCGCCAGTCATTAAAAGTGTCGGCTCNNNNGCTCGTTCTCGAGTGCTAATAAACGACTCGCTACTTTAATAGCGTTGGTCATAACAACTAGCCCACGCTTATCAGCAAGCTCAGGGATCATAGCTGCCGTAGTGCGTCCGCTATCAATAATAATGCGGTTATGATCTTTTATAAGTTTTGCTGCAGCTTTTGCTATCGCTACTTTGCGCTTTGAATCTACTTCATCGCTAACAATTTCTTTAGGTAGTGCAATAGCACCACCGTAGCGGCGAAGTAATAAGCCACTTTTTTCAAGCGAGGTTAAATCTTTTCGAATGGTTACTTCAGATGTTTGAAACTGCTGTGCTAACTTTTCAACGGCTACTTCACCTAATTCATTAACTTGAACCAGTATATTGTGACGACGCTGCTGTGTGTTTCGTTTAGTCATAAAGCTCGTGAATTAAGTTTCATTTCGAAAGTTATGCGATTTTAAACGAAACAACCTAAATGGCAAGTGAACGAGCAAAAAAACACAGTTTTATTCTAATAATAATAAAACTAAAAGTACGGTAAGCTATAACTAATTAAGTTATAAAGATAAATACAATGCAGTCATTTAACAGTATCAGTAAAGAATACTTAGCACAGCGAAAGCAAGCAGGTGAAACCTGCCGTTTATTTAATAAGAGCCCAAGTAAAGGCAACTTAAAACGTATCAAAGAGTTATTTTTAAAGTCGGGTGATGGTGTAATTATAGAATCAGGTTTTCATTGCGATTACGGCAATCAAATAGTTATTGGTGACCGTACTTTTATGAATATTAATTGCACACTTCTCGACTCGCCATTAGCCAATCACTCAATCACCATTGGTGATGACTGCTTAATAGGCCCAAACGTTCAGCTTTTAGCTGTGTCACATGCTACTAATCCAGCAGAAAGGCTTAATAAGGAAAACTTTGCAGCACCTATCGCGTTAGGCAATAACGTATGGGTTGGCGCAGGTGTAATTATTTTAGCGGGTGTGAGTATTGGTGAAAATAGTATTGTGGGTGCGGGTGCTGTGGTTACTAAAAATGTAATGCCTAATACTGTAGTAGCGGGTAACCCAGCTCGTGAAATAAGAACACTGTAGCTATTCTCGATGTGATTTTAACGTTGGGAGTCGCTTCGCTCGCCCGACCTACGTGATGTGAGTGTGTGTTAATTGCGCGCATTTCACTTTTCTTCAGACGTAAAAAAGCCCGAATTGTTAAATTCGGGCTTTCTACAATTTGAAGCCTGGTAATGTCCTACTTTCACATAGCAAATGCTACACTATCATCGGCGCTGTTTCGTTTCACTACTGAGTTCGGCATGGA
>NZ_AUTP01000209.1:0-33635 GCF_000498075.1 Pseudoalteromonas sp. TAB23 | reverse complement strand
ACGTTAAAAATTATTTATATAGAACAACTATGTATCATAATTTTAGCCTTGTTATTGAGCTATTTTCTTATCGCTATAATAGATCACTAATTTAATGCAATTGGTATAATTAAATAGGCTCAAGGCTATCTATTGGCCAGCGAGGTTTTGTTTTCATATCAAGACTTGCAAACTGACCTGCTTTTAAACGTTGCATTCCTGCATAAGCAATCATTGCACCGTTGTCGGTACAAAATTCAGTACGCGGATAAAAAACTTCACCTTTCATACCTTTCATTACGCGTTCAAGCTGCAGTCGAAGCTGTGTATTTGCACTTACGCCACCGGCGATTACTAAACGCTTAATACCTGTTTGTTTAAGCGCTCGTTTGCACTTAATAACCAACGTATCAATAACCGCTGTTTGAAATGCATGCGCTATATCGGCTTTGGTTTGCTCATCATCGTCATTTTCACGAATAGTGATTGATGCTGCTGTTTTTAAACCACTAAAACTAAAATCAAGACCTGGTTTGTCGGTCATCGGGCGAGGGAAAATAAAGCGCTTCGCAACGCCTTGTTCGGCCATTTTAGCTAAGCGTGGACCTCCAGGGTAGTCAAGACCAAGTAACTTAGCCGTTTTATCAAAGGCTTCGCCTGCGGCATNCCCGCTACTTTAACCATCATGGTATGACCGCCCGATACAAGCAATGCAATAAACGGAAACTCAGGAATATTTTCTTCAAGCATCGGAGCAAGTAAATGCCCTTCCATATGATGAACAGCAACAGCTGGAATATCCCAACCGTATGCTAATGAACGACCAATAGAAGTACCTACCAATAATGCACCAACTAAACCTGGGCCTGCAGTATAAGCAATGCCATCTAAGTCTTCTGGGCCACAACCCGCTTGTGCAAAAGCTGCGTCTATAAGTGGTAGCGTTTTACGAACATGATCGCGCGATGCAAGTTCCGGCACTACACCGCCATAATCAGCGTGTACTTTTACTTGGCTGTATAATTGATGAGCTAACAAGCCTTTTTCGTCATCGTATATTGCAATACCTGTTTCATCACATGACGATTCAATGCCTAAAATTCGCACTGTACTTCTCCTGCCTTTAAAATTTCACTTCGCTGTTTTTATAACGTAAGACCAATATTTGTTTGACCATCTTCTAGGGCAAACTTTTTAAGTGCCTTCACGCTATCAGAGGTAATACGCCCCATATTTTCTACAAAATCAATTAGCTCACCTAATACTTCAATTTCGTATTGCATTAATGGATGCTCTCTAACTGCTGTGTTATCTGCAACCTCACCTTCAACCGTCATTTGATATTCAATAAAGCGAGCCACTGTTGCTTGAGATATTTTACTGACACTAATGAACTCTTGCTCATCTTGCGCCATTAAACCATGCATTAAGCTAAGTAAAGACGTTGCAGCATCAATAGCAGGGTAAGTACCAAACATATCAAAATCAGCAAGTTCAGGAACATTCGGTTCTATTTTTTCAACTTGTTTTTCGAGATCTATTTTACTTTTAGGCAGTAATATTTTTTCCCAACAAACATTAAGCGAATTACGAAGTAAGGTTTCATCACCAAACCCCGTTGCTTCGCTAAATAAACCGTAATTTGGCAGCATTCGCTCTATTAAAGCACTTGCTAAAACAGCTTTTTGTAAATAGTTAAGCTCTCTAATACGCTGAAAATTATTTGCTTTAGTCATTCTTTAACGTCTCACACGACCAACAAAAATCAAATGTTGATCCATTATGCTCATTACAGTTAGGGCATACCCAATCTGGAGCGGATTGTTTTACTTGTTGATAGTTTACCAATATTTGGCGCGCATGGCGCTCTTTTATCGCATAAACCTGCACACTAACTTGTGCTTGATCAAATGGAATTTCTCCCAATGCACCTTGGAGCATCTCACCTTTTATTTTGCATTCAATGCCACTGGTTTGTATTAAACCTTTAATAATATTAGCTTCAAGGGTATTTTCGGCTTTATAAATTGTAACCCATTGAAAAGAGCTTTCAGTTGAATTTTTATTATTAATATTTTGCAATATTCACCTCATTTATTTTGTGTTATCAATATCCTGCGCTAGATTATTAACATGCTGCACTTTTAAGGAATAAACATGACACTTACAACCCCGGGCTTACTTTTTCCGGCCATATCACTGCTATTATTAGCCTATACAAACCGATTTTTAGTTTTAGCGCAATTAATTAGAGAGTTAAATGCGCGCGAAGGCGAATCTATTCGACCTGTTGTAGTCGCTCAAATCACTAACTTACGTAAACGAATAAACTTAATCAGAACAATGCAGGTATACGGCGTAGCCTCTTTTTTACTGTGTACATTTTCGATGTTTGCTTTATTTATTGAATTTAATACCACAGGGATTATTTTATTTGGCATTAGCTTAGCTTGCTTAAGTTTATCGTTGTTAACGTCTTTATTCGAAATACATATTTCCTGTGATGCGATTGAAATAGAACTGCAAAGCATTGAAAATAAACCATTAAGCAGCCGAATAAATAGAAATTTTGTAAAATAAACTCTTATAGATAAAACACCCTATTATTTGTCACAATCATGTTATATGTACGCCCTATTTTGGGGCGTACTTTTTTATTAATTAGAACAATTAAATTCCAACCTCCTAACTAACCCACTGAGTTAAAATAACTTTGCCTATATAGTTAATTGCAAAAATATAGACAAAACACAATAAACAACTAGTTATCAATTAAAAAAGTAATACTATTTGGTCGCTTTCCTCTTTAATTAATACTAAAAGGGGGGTATCCTGCTGGAAACACGTATGAACTTGCAACCGTATTTCAATATAGAATTTTACTAAACTTTAGAATAAAAATTAATATATTTGATATCCGTGGTATCTGCGACTTACTTATAAAAAGGGACTATAAAGTGAGATTTGAACAATTAGAGCAATTTGTAGCACTTGGTGTATTACGTCACTTTAGACAAGCAGCTGAACAAACCCAAATTAGTACTTCAGCGCTAACGCGCAGCATTCAAACACTTGAAAATGAAATGGGATATGAGTTAGTAAAACGCTCAACTCGTTCGGTTAAATTAACGCCTGAAGGCGAACTTTTCCTTGAATATGCTAAAACGACTCTATCGGAACTTGAGCTAACGAAAAAACGGATTTTTCAATCAGTAAACGGTAATGCTAATGAAAAACTTGTTATTGGCTATACCAATAAGGCAAGCAGCATAGTACCTATTTCTTGTGGACAGTTTTTAGCCCAATATCCTCATATAAAAATTGAAATGCAGTTACAAGATCAACAAGAGCTAACACGCAGACTCCAACAAGGTGAAATAGACATAAGTGTATACTCTCAAGCTATTAATAGTATTGGCAGTGACATTCACTTACCTGATCAGCTTGTATTATTTGTTTCAAAAAATCACCCTCTTGCACATAAAAACGATATAAGTAAGCAAAATCTTGATAGCTACCCTATGTTTGGCTGCTTCTCTCAATCTAAACAAGTGCAAACTATGCTTAATGAAGCAATTGATTCTTTAAATAAATCATCAAGTATTAAAGTGGGCAGCATTGAGCAAGTAATGGCCGGTGTAGTTAAATCAGATCACTTTGCTATTGCAAGCATTGAGCATGCAAACACAATCGCAGAGAACTCTGAACTCGTGCAACTAAAAACAAATAAAGATTTAAATCACGAACAACTCATTGTACAGACAAGCCAACAAACGTCTATTACCGAACATGTAGAGCACTTGTTGTCGCTTATAAAAAAAGCGGGAGCTGCATTTAACTAACTCTTCTTTTTGAAAAAGTGCGGCACAATAAACAGTAGCTTTAAATCGCTTTTCGGCTACACTGTCGCACCTTTTTTAAACAGCTGATGTGAATGAACACACTTTTTGGTCCTGATGTCTATTTAGATGATATAGAACGCCAAGGATACACCGTAATTCATAACGCGCTTATTGCCGATTTAGTTAACGATTTAGTTGCAGATTGTCACCGTATAAACCCCCACTTTAGCCTTGCCGGTATTGGTCGATTAAATAACTTACAAATAGATAAAACTATTCGTACTGACAAAACCTATTGGTTTGACGGCAGCTCTCAAGCACAGCTTACTTACCAAGCAATAATGCAAAGTATAAAAACCACGTTAAATCGTAGCTTTTTTATGGGGCTATTTGATTACGAATGCCATTATGCAAAATATACACAGGGTGATTTTTACAAAAAACATTTAGATGCATTTAAAGGTCGATCTAATCGTGTATTTACAACGGTGCTTTATTTAAATACGCCAGAGCAAGGTGGCGAACTTGTTATATATAAACCTAAAAGTAAAGAAGTAGAAATAACCATTAAACCAACTGCTGGCACATTGGTTATGTTTGAAAGCGAACGTTTTGCCCATGAAGTGCTTCCCGCAGTTGACGAACGCTATTCTATTGCTGGATGGTTTAGAAAAAACGCCTCTATTAGCGGCATTATTGATCCGCCCCGATAGATCTAAATAGAGAATTTTAACGGCTTTTATTAAGGCTTTAAAATGCTATTGAGTATGAAAGTAATAACCCTATAAAGATAGCCAAGCCCACATAATGATTATTTAAAAACGCTTTAAAGCAGGCATCTCTTTCACGTTTATGAATAAGCGTTTGTTGATATGCCAATAAACCAGCTGCTACACTCAAACCAATGCCAAACGCGACACTTAAATGATTACTTATACCAATAAACGCAACCAGCGCTATAAATACAGCATTAAGTAAAAAGATTATGTGGCGGTCGTATTTACCAAATAAAATAGCGGTTGATTTTACCCCTATTTTTAAATCGTCATCTCTATCAACCATCGCATACATAGTGTCATAAGCGACTGTCCAGCAAATATTGGCTATAAATAATAACCATGCCTGCTGCGGTAATGCATTTATTGAAGCCATATACGCCATTGGAATAGCCCAACCAAATGCAGCCCCTAAAACAACTTGTGGTAATTGTGTATAGCGTTTCATAAAAGGGTAGCAAAAGGCTAAAGCCAAAGCCCCAAAAGAAAGCAAAATAGTATTAACGCTAAGCATTAATACTAAAATAAACGCAATAACTATGAGCAGTAAAAATAGACTAAGTGCTTCACCACTACTAACCCG
Source organism: Pseudoalteromonas sp. TAB23 (assembly GCF_000498075.1). Lineage (NCBI taxonomy): Bacteria > Pseudomonadati > Pseudomonadota > Gammaproteobacteria > Alteromonadales > Pseudoalteromonadaceae > Pseudoalteromonas > Pseudoalteromonas sp. TAB23. The sequence continues at coordinate 28,455 of NZ_AUTP01000209.1, read as the reverse complement.
CCCTGAAGCTAGCGGCCGCTGAGCTGTGCGTTTTACCGAGCCGTCTATTTTTCTATCTGCAAAATCATTAATTACACATCCTGCACTTCGCATAACAACAACGCCCAGCGTAAATATAATAAAGTTGAGTAAGCTCGGCATCCCACTATTAGCAAGCCATAAAGCCCAGTATGTTGGCCAAAGTAATAACAAGGTACCAATGGGCTTATCTATACGCATTAACTGTATATAATAAGAAATATTTTTTGGCTTTAAAGCGGCTAATTTCATGAGTATAAATACGCTCCGGGTAAAAACACTTCACACACTAAAAATTTATATTCTTTGAGTGAAAATACACTTCGACGCCCTAGTAAGTTTTTCTCGGGTAGGTTTAATTTTGCAACTAATTGCTGAACGGGGTGCTTGGCATCAAAATAAGCAATTTCTATATCCGTTCGTTTTAGTGCTGGGTCTTGAAAAATCACATCACCAAGAGGTCGTTCACCCATATTGTGCAAAGGATTGCTCGAATCATTTTTAGGAAGCCAGCTCTGTGCGTACACCACAGGTTTGTTATCGCACAATAAGAGTACTTCTCTATTAATAGCTGTTTTAGCGCTACAGTTTAGTAATAACTTTTGCTCTAGGCTTAAAGCAAATAACTGCTCGCTTAATACTCTTACACTAAAAATTTGTGATTTACTTTTTAATTTAGCAGTTAAAGAATTAGGTTCAAAAAGCCATTCTTGCTCTAGAGGAGATAAATCACTTACATATGAAGTGGACTGCCAATTAGCAGATATAGACAGAGGATAAGTAATCACAATAGCTCAACAAAATAAAAAACAACGAGATGATACCATTGCCAAAGCTTTTGAAAAAGTGATGTTTTATAACCATAAATAATTGCTTGGCGCTGTTTATTACCCACTATTAAGTATAAACTATTTGTAACAAGTTTTAAGAAACGCTTTAAATATGAAAAAAATAGTATACGCAGGTCTTTTTACGTTCTTTGTAAGCGTCATAAGCTTTACAGCTCGTGCTGAATCTACAGTTGGTTATTTTGGTTTTGAGCCCGATATAATCACCAACTATATTGGCGCATCAAGTAAAAAAATGGGCTATGTGCGTGTAACTATTGATTTAATGCTTAATGACACTTCAGATATTGCAGTAGTAGAGCACCACACGCCATTACTACGTGATGCCCTAGTAGAGATTTTATCTAAAGAGCCTGAAGAAAAAATAAAATCCCTTACTGGCCGTGAAGAAATACGCGCAAAGTGCGCCGAAAAACTAAAAAGCCTTTTAAAAGAAGAAACAGGACAAGAGATCATCCGTGAAGTCTTGTTCACTAAGTATTTATATCATTAGTATTTAACGTTTTGCGTTAAATACTTTGGCGGTGTAGGCAAAAGCCATACCGCTAACTAATCCACCTAAGTGCGCCCAATTAGCCATACCTACAAACAATACATCTGCAAAACCAAGCACTAACCAAATCAACATAAAACCAACAATAGCCGTACTAACCAGCGCAGGTTTGTTCGGATTTAAAAAGCTATGAATCCAACAAAAACCAAGTAACCCATATACTACGCCACTCAAACCGCCAAAGTTAGGACCAACCATTAGGTATTGCGCCCAATTACTAATAAGTGCAGTCACTAAAAACAAACCTATTAAGCTGAGTTTTCCGCATTGCTTTTCGATATTGTCGCCAAGCGACATCCACCAAATTAAATTAAACACAATATGCATCGCGCTAAAATGCACAAGCGCAGGTGTTAACCAACTAAGCGGTTGTGATGGATTAAATTGCAGAGCTGTATAAATTTCATCAAATCCACCCAATAAAAAAGCGACATAAATAACAATACTTAATATGCTAACAGTTTGGTTAAGCCAGCTAAGCGCTTTAAATCGCGCCATAAGATTAAGTGATTGCCCTTGATATTTAAGCGGCGACTGTGTGCTGCCTACATCCCAAGATGCTTGCTGGTATTTTTCATGATTAGGATTTTGTGTAAACTCAACCCATAAAGGCTGAACTTGATGAAAGTCCTCCTCAGTCACGCTAATAATGACATTACTGCCATCTGCCGAGTGTATCTTTGCATCTAGGCCCTGGCTTTTTAAATAATCTATAAAGCCCTGTGCGGCGCGTGGGTTATTTAAACTGCCAAGCTCTATCATCGCTCTACTTTCTCGCTATAAGACGCTTCCCAAGCAGTAAAACCGCCATCCATGCTGTAAACATCTTCAAAGCCTTGCTCAACTAAATAACTAGCTGCGCCCTGAGAGCTCATACCGTGGTAACACACAATAATAATTGGCTGTTCGAATTCTTTTTCCATCATAAATTGTGCAATATTACCGTTAGAAAGTGCTTCTGAGCCTGGAATACGACCAGCTTGATACGAATTTGGATCACGAATATCTGCAATTACAACGTCTTCTTTATCTAGAAGTTCTAACGTTTGCGCTATAGAAATGTGTTTAAATGCCATTGAAGTCTCTTTAATTAATAGTATAAAAAAGGCGGCTAAAGCCGCCCTTCTTGTAATTTAGTTAGGAACTAATCCCAGTTTAAAATTACTTTACCTGACTGACCTGAAATCATCATATCAAAGCCAGCTTGGAAGTCATCCACAGAATACTGATGTGTAATAATTGGGTTCAAATCAAGACCAGATTGAATCAAGCTTGCCATTTTGTACCACGTTTCGAACATTTCGCGACCGTAAATACCTTTAATCACTAAACCTTTAAAAATAACTTGGTTCCAATCAACTGCCATATCAGATGGTGGAATACCTAGCATGGCAATTTTACCGCCGTGGTTCATGTTATTAAGCATTGAATTAAAAGCGCTTGGCACACCTGACATCTCAAGACCAATATCAAAGCCCTCTGTCATACCTAAGTCTTTTATTACATCTTCAAGCTTTTCGCTTGCCACGTTTACAGCACGTGATGCACCCATTTTGCGGGCTAAATCTAGGCGGTATTCATTTACGTCGGTAATAACGACGTGGCGAGCACCAACGTGTTTTGCAACCGCTGCTGCCATAATACCGATTGGGCCTGCACCAGTAATAAGTACATCTTCGCCAACTAAGTCAAACGATAATGCGGTATGAACTGCATTGCCAAACGGGTCAAAAATAGAAGCCAGTTCGTCAGAAATGTTATCTGGAATTTTAAATGCATTAAATGCAGGAATAACTAAATACTCTGCAAATGCACCTTCACGGTTTACACCTACGCCTGTTGTATTTCGGCATAAATGTACACGCCCAGCACGACAATTTCGACAATGCCCACAGGTAATATGACCTTCACCCGATACGCGGTCGCCTACTTTAAAGCCACGAACTTCCTGGCCCATATCAACGACTTCACCAACATATTCGTGACCAACAACCATTGGAGTAGGAATAGTTTTGCTTGCCCATTCATCCCATTTGTAAATATGTACGTCGGTACCACAAATAGCTGTTTTACGAATTTTAATCAGTAAGTCGTTATGACCGACTTCTGGCTTTGGCGCATCTGTCATCCAAATGCCCGGTTCTGCTTTTAATTTAGATAATGCTTTCATAATTCACACTCAACTAAAAAAACCGAAGCAAGGCTTCGGTTTAAAATAAAATTAAATAACGCCCATTTCTTTACCAATACGGGTAAATGCATCAATAGCAATATCGAGTTGCTCAATGCTATGCGCCGCTGAAATTTGTGTACGAATACGCGCTTGCCCTTTTGGTACTACTGGGAATGAAAAACCGGTTACGTAAATACCTTCAACAAGTAACTTATCAGCCATTAACGAGGCTACTTTTGCATCTCCTAGCATTACTGGAATAATTGCATGATCTTTACCTGCACACGTAAAACCAGCAGCTTCCATTTGCTCACGGAAATATTTAGCATTTGACCAAAGTTTAGCGCGAAGCTCGCCGCCATTTTCAAGCATTTCAAGTACTTTAATTGATGCAGTAACAATTGAAGGCGCTAATGAGTTTGAGAACAAGTATGGGCGTGAACGCTGACGTAACCATTCAACAATTTCTTTTTTACCTGATGTATAACCACCTGAAGCACCGCCCAGCGCCTTACCTAATGTACCGGTGATAATATCTACACGGTCTAATACATTACAGTACTCAGGTGTACCCTTACCGTTTTCGCCAACAAAGCCAACTGCGTGAGAGTCATCTACCATTACAAGCGCATCATATTTATCGGCTAAGTCGCACACAGCTTCTAAATTACAAATAACGCCGTCCATAGAAAACACGCCATCAGTCGCTATTAACTTCGTTTTAGCACCTGCTTCATCGGCAGCAATAAGCTGCTTTTCAAGATCAGCCATGTCGTTATTTGCATAACGAAAACGCTTAGCTTTACACAAACGTACACCATCAATAATTGATGCATGGTTTAACGAATCAGAAATAATAGCGTCTTCTGCGCCTAAAATAGTTTCAAACAAACCGGTGTTTGCATCAAAACATGAAGAATATAAAATCGTATCTTCTGTTTCTAAAAACTCACTGATTTTTTTCTCTAGCGTTTTATGAATATCTTGCGTGCCACAAATAAAACGAACAGACGCCACACCAAAACCATGATTATTTAAACCGTTTTGCGCAGCTTCAATTAACTCTGGGCTATTAGCTAGACCTAAGTAGTTATTAGCACAAAAGTTGATTACTTTACCTGATGCAACTTCGATTTGAGCTTGCTGCTGAGATTTAATAATACGTTCGCTTTTATACAAACCTTCGGTTTTTACGTCTTCAATTTGCTGTTGTAACTGGCTAAAAAAAGCAGATGCTCTCATCTAAGTTCTCCATATATTTGAACGGGTAAACAACCGCACTTTCGCGGCTGTTTATTATGCGGGGTATTGTAAAAGTTTAATGGGTAAAATGCACGGTTTGCAGTTCGTCGCAAACGCCCTAAGTTGGAAGGAATTCCTGCCAGTTTACAGGCTGTTTATTTATGTGTTTAAAAGTGCAGGTAAACTACTTATAGAATCAATAATTAAATCAGCTTCTTGCTTAGCGCTTTCGTCAAAGCTTTGCCCTGAACGCACTAAAACACGGGTAGTGATGCCCGCTTTTTTCGCAGCCTGCATATCACTGAGTTTATCGCCCACCATAATACTGCAAGCAGGGTCGATGTTATGCTCTTGTATGCCTTGTAATAACATACCTGGCGCAGGCTTTCTGCAACTGCACTCTTTCAAATATTCAGGGTGCGCTTTTTTTGGGTGATGAGGGCAAAAGTACACATCGGCAACTTCAATACTGTGATCGCTAAATTGGGTTTTCATCCAATCAGTTAGTGCTAAAAAATCAGTTTCGGTGTAATAACCTCGGCCAATTCCAGATTGATTAGTGACGATTATGATTTTATAGCCCGCATCATAAAATGCTTTACAAGTACTAAAAACACCTTCAATAAATTCAAATTTATCGCTTTGATACACATAACCATGGTCAACATTTACTACGCCATCTCGGTCTAAAAAAAGTGCTTTATTTTTTTTTTGTGCATTCATTACAAAGACTCTTTTTGTACAACATGATCAAACATCGCTTTTACGTCATCAACTGTAATTTGGCTCATTAAATCATCGCCTTTTACGCGCGTACCCCACGGCACTTGCTCAGCTGTTTTACCAGTTTGCTTAAGCAAATTTTGATGATAAACCTCTACCACGTAGTCTTGGTATAAGTAAGGACCTGTGCGTGCTGGGTTTGAATGTGCGTATAAACCAATAACCGGCGTACCAACCGTTACCGCCATATGTGCAGGACCCGTATCGGGCGCAAGCACTAAGCTGCCACGCTTTAACACGCACAACAACTCTTTGAGTTTCGTTTTACCCACTAAATTTAAAATAGGTGTTTTACTATACTCAACAATACTATTTGCTAGGTTAATTTCAAGTTCTGTTGGCCCCCCCGTCAATACCACCTTAAAGCCTTGCTCATTTGCATAATCAACCAATGCTGCATAACGATCAGCGAGCCAATTGCGCTGTGCTTTACTTGCTGCTGGCGATATTACTAACAGTTTATTAGTTAGGTACTCTGGTGTTAGTAGTTCATCAGCAACCGCTTGGTCTTGCTCTGTATATGGCATGTCCCAACTCGGTTTATAATCAGCTACACCAACTGCTTTAGCAAAACCTTTAAAGCCTTCAAGCACATGCGCCTGAGCTTCTGGGGCTATTCGTTTATTAATAAACAAGCTGTGCAATTCTTTTGAACGCGCCCAATCAAACCCTATTTTTACTTTTGCAGGAATACAACGCGCTACAAACCCAGCCCTTAATGCAACTTGCATATTAAGTAGTACATCAAACTGTTGATCTTTAAAGCGTTGCTTTAAGCTTTTAAGTGCTGCTTTACCTTGTTTTTTATCAAATACCACCAGCTCAACACCCGGTAAGTCGGCAAGTAACATCGCTTCTATTTTACCAATAACCCACGTGATTTTTGCATTTGGGTGTGCTTTTTGAATGGCTTGTACAGCACTCACACCATGACATACGTCACCAATGGCTGAGAGTCTTAATATACAAATAGATGAATAGTTAGGAGCTTGAGTCACACATTCCCTTAGGTATTAAATACAAAAGCCGATCTTAAATTATAATCACGCTATTGCAAGCACTTATCCTCAGCTTTAAAACGCGCTAATATAGGCACATTATTTAGCAATTACGCAGAGCTATGTTTAAACAACACGTGCAAGGCAATCACACTGTATTAAGCCACCCTAAATACACGAGCCAAATTACCCTCGATTGGTTTGATGCAAATTATTGGCAACAACAAAATAAAATTGTGGGCGCTAAAAAAGGTCGAGCAACTGCGTGGTTTTTTAAGCAAGACGAATTAACAGCCGTACTTAGGCATTATTGGCGCGGTGGCTTAGTAGGTAAATTGCTAAGCGATCAATATTTATACCCAGGACTTGAACAAACCCGTGTGTATAAAGAGTTTAGCTTAATGAGTAAACTTATAGAGCTTGGTTTAAACGTACCAACCCCTATTGCAGCTAAAGTAACCCGCAGCGGATTAATTTATCGTGGTGATATTATTACCGAGGCTGTTAAAGGCGCTAAAAGTGTACTCGATGTATTAATTGAACGCCCATTGACCGAAGATGAGTTGGAGCGCATAGCTAAAACAATCGCGCTATTTCATTCAAAAGGTGTGTATCACGCCGATTTAAACATTAATAACATTTTGTTTGATGATACTGGTGATGTGTACATTATCGACTTTGATAGAGGTGAAATAAAAATGCCTAATGTGCAGTGGCAACAAAGTAATATGGAACGACTTGAGCGCTCATTTTTAAAAGAACAAGGTCGAAACGAGTCATTTAATTGGCAAGCGACTGACTGGCAAACTCTGCATAGCAACTACCTCAAAGCGCTCACCAATATAAGTTAACCTAATATAAGTTAACTTAGTTAGCCAATGCTAAATACTGCAGAGCAACTTGCTCTGCCTGTACTTGTTTTAGAATATCTGCGTTTTCTACATTTGGCTTATCTGCTAGCACCTGCTTAACGGCATTGGCTAATGCCTCACTTTGTCCAGCAGGTACTAAATATTTGCTTAGCTCGCCTGTTAATATCTCGCTTGGTCCAAATGTACAATTAGTGCTAACTACCGGAGTACCGACCGCTAAAGCCTCAATTAATACCGTTGGAAGTCCTTCAAAATCAGAACTCAACACTAAAGCTTTGGCATGCTTAATCCAGTTGTACGGGTTTTGTTGAAATCCTGGCACTACTAACTGTTTTTCTATGCCGTATTGCTGTGCAAGCTTTATCGCTTTTGCAGGTTTATTACATAAAAGTACTAACTTGTATTTTTTATCAAGCTTTGCAAATGCTGCAAATAATATATCGTGGCGTTTTTGTTTGGCGAGTCTTCCTACATGAATTAAGTAGGGCTCATTTGGGATATTGTTATTTTGCTCATTTGCTTGTTGTTTTATTTTTTCAAAATCGAACGGGTTATAAATAGTCGCAATTGCACTTGGGTTAATTAAATCCCCTTGTGTTATTTCTTTTTCAACACCCTTTGATACGCAAATAAGTGATTTACCATTTAAATTTTGCTTACTTTTTTTAAGATATAAGTATGAAAATGGACCTAACTTTTTTTGACGTGCAAGTTCTGCATTAACTGAGTTGTGAATAACAAAATGAACATTTTTGATATTACTACGCGCGAGCAAGTTATTACTTCTATCAAGATTAGAAAGCACTAAATCAATATTGCCCAGCTCGCTTTGTTTTTTTTCAAACCAAGTTTGTAGTGTTAAAATGCTATTTTTACGCTGCCAAAATCGATCTACTTTTGATGCCCTATGTGCGAATAAACTCTCCACGTTAAGTACTTCAGGAATATTATATTCAATAGAGTTAGCAAGAGACAAAATAGTAATTCTGTGCTGTAACTTGGCCATTTCCTCAGCAAGGGTAAGCATTACTTTTTCAGCACCACCACCCACTAGGGAATCAATTACAATCACTATATTCATTAGCGATCCCCTATAAGCATATTTTTTATGCCATTAGTGATCACATCGAAGCTATGTGTATTATCAAGTTGGCTATATTTAGCAACGAATTCATTATAGAAAGGCTCGCTAATAACCTGAGCTATTTTCGTAGTGATTTCATCAATATCAAGATTTGCTTTTATGACAACACCTGCATTAACACAATGATCCAAACGTGTATTTTGATCTTTTGAGATAGCACATGCCACAACGGGGGTTTGAACTGCAATTGCTTGCAGTAAAGTATCTCCACCGCTAAGTAATGCGATTTTAGCTTGGCTCATTAATGCCAAAAAATCAGTACTTTGCAGACTTGCTAAACAAGTAACCTCATCACTCTCAGGAATGGCTTTCTTATAATTGGGACCAAACACAACAACTGCTTTTAAACCAGTGTGCTTAGTAATTTTAAGCGCGGCTTTAAAGTAAACATCAGCGCAATTAAGGTTATTTAATACATGTCCGCCTGAGCCAGCATTTACAATAAAATAGCCTTCCGATACTAAGTTATAGCGATTTAAAACATCACGTTTTTGCGCGCAAGAGGCAAATGTAACAAAAGGACCTACATTTCGAGGATGTGCCAAGGGAAACATGTCTAACTTCGTACTTTCAGCCCATGTAAGTGGCTCAATACAATAATCAGGCTGTACAACCCAATGTTTATCAATTAAATTAATTCTGTTAAGTTTTAAGCCTTTAGCACGTTTTTTTGCATGCTGAGAAATGAATATAACTTTAGCGCCTACCTTTTTAGCCGCCTTCATATGCCCTGCACGTCCTGCACAATCAAAAACAACGACATCAGGTTTAAATTGCTCTATAAAGTCGCAAACAAAATCAAGCTCTTTAGTCGCTGAGTGTTCGAGTAGTGTGGCTTCAAAAGGACAATCTTTTGCGTAGCTTGTATGCTTATTTAATATAAAGTGAATATCGAGAGAATCTGCAAGTTCTGCCTTTAAACTTTGAGCCAACAACAACGAGCGCATATATTCACCAATGCCTTCTGGTGATGATACTGGAATAAATAAAAGTCGTTTGTTACTCATTGCATTCTCAATGTCCTATTTGAGCTCCAGTATATCAATCAGATACTTATTACGATAGACAGGTTACATTTTAATATATTAAATTAACTCTATAAATTTGATTATTTACTGCAATAGCAGACTTAGATTGATAAACTTAGCCGCAATCTTAATCACAAGGATCTGAACTTTGCGAAACAGAATTTTTCTACTTTCTACTCTTTTTTGCGCTATGAGCGCATCAGTTAATGCTGAGCCATGGGTAAAACCCGATGATTATGGTCTAAGAGCTGATATTCAACAATTAGCTGATGCCGGTGTTATTTTAGCTCCTGTAACTACCTATCCGCTTATGTGGAAAAGTTTTATAAGCGATGTGGAAAGTATGCCGCTGGAGCAATTATCTCCAAGCTTACAAGATGCTTTACTTCGCGTTAAACATCGATATAAATCAGAAAATAGTAGCTCACATAGTCTTCAATTATCAGCTTTTGCAGCCACAGATCCAATCATAGCAACAAGCTTTGGTGCAACAAATACTCAAGAAACAGAGCTTTCTGCAGCTTACGCTTATTTAGGCGATAACTTTGCAGCTAAAGTAGCTATAAATTATAGAAAAGACGGTAAAAAATGTTTAGTTGATGGAAAAACGACTGACGATATAGTTACCAACGAGCAAGCTTTAACCGATTGTAACGATACCTCACTTGATAATAGTTACTTAGCTTACCGTTTAGGTAACTGGATTTTTAGAGCCGGTGCTGTTGAACAATTTTGGGGACCTGGTGTTGATAACAGCTTAATTATGTCAGGTAATGCGAAACCTTTACCTGCACTAAGTGTTACCAGAGAAAAAAGTACTGCTTTCGATACACCATGGCTGAGCTGGATTGGTCAATGGAGCTTTACTGCACAAATGGCTAAACTTGAGTCTACGCGTGTTATACCTGATGCTTTACTGTGGAGTACTCGTGTTAATTTTCGCCCTATTCAACAGTTAGAAATTGCACTTAGCTGGTCTGCACAATGGGCAGGTGACGGACAACCGGGCTCTGCGGGTGATTTTATTGATGTCATAACAGGGCAAACTGCATGTATCGATGGCAATGAGAGTTGTGATAGCCAGTTAGAGTCGAAAATAGGTAATCAATTGGCTGGTATTGATATTCGTTGGTCAGATACCTTATTTGATCAACCATATGCGGTTTATGCCAGTACTATAGGTGAAGATGCTAGCTCACAGTTTAAACCCGCTGATAGAGCTTACTTATTTGGTGTGCAAACAACACAGCGCATTTATGCTCAAAACATATTAGTAAATGTTGAATATATAGATACTGGTGTTGCATGCCAAGCTGAATCAATAGTTGAAAATTGTTACTATGAGCATGATACTTATAAGTCTGGCTATCGCTACCATGGACGCACTATTGGTTCGACGTATGATAATGATGCGCAATCAGTTGTCCTAACACTACTTGGTCAGCTTTCTAATGGTGATGATTGGCAGTTGAAATTACGCAGTGTTGATTACAATAGTGACAATAGTGATTGGTACCCTAGCAATCCAGATTTAGGTAACAGCATAACTAAAACAGCCTACAACAGTAAACAATTAGAACTTCGTTACAGAATGCTTTCTATGGGAGGACGCGTCACTTTAGGTGCTTTTGCGTCTAACAACGACGGTGCTGAAAACGATACTTCTGCGTTTGCTAAGTACGAATATAACTTTTAATACGTTACTTTTAATAAAGTAACGTATTAAAAGTAAGAAAGGGATGAAAACAGTGTTTTCATCCCTTTTTTGTATTTTTTAGCAAACTAAATCAGTAATTACTGTTTAATTTTACTAATTACTTTTGATGTTGAGCATCCATCTAAAAATTCAAGCACTTCAACTTTTCCGCCATGGCGAAGTACATGCTCAGCACCCGCTATTTGCTCTACGGTGTAGTCGCCACCCTTAACTAAAATATCAGGGCTTATCTGCTCGATTAATTTAGCGGGAGTATCGTTTTCATCTAAGCTGCCAAACGGAATAACCCAATCAACTGATGAAAGTGCGCTAAGTACCATTGCACGCTCATCTAGTGGGTTAATAGGACGTTCTGCCCCTTTCAAGCGCGTAATAGATTCATCGTTATTTAATCCAACAACGAGTCTATCGCCTCGTGCTTTAGCTTGTGCTAAATAACGCACATGCCCAGCATGTAAAATATCAAAGCAGCCATTAGTAAATACAATGGTTTCGCCGTTTTGTTTTGCAAACTCAATATGTTGAAGGACATCATCAAATGGTGTTTGGTAATGCTCACCAGTAGTATGTAAATACTGACCAAGCTTACGACTTAACTCTTCTGGCGAAACTGTAGCTGCACCAAATTTACTAACCGCTATACCTNGCTAAGTTAGCAATTTCGACAGCATCTTTAGGTTCCATGCCCGCACCAAGCATAACGGCTAATGTAGCTATAACCGTATCACCAGCCCCAGTCACATCACTTACTTCAAGTTCTTGTGCTGCAAAATCAAATTTTTCATCTGCATTAATTAACGACATACCTTGCTCAGAACGCGTAAGCAACATGGCTTTAATGCCATTTTTGCTAATTAAATCACGTGCACTTGCAGCTAAAGCTTCTTCTGAATCGGTTTGACCACCCGCTAACTTAAACTCATGTAAATTAGGCGTAATGTAATCAGCACCTTCATATAAATGTAAATCTGGCGATTTAGGGTCGATTAAAACCGTTTTTCCGGCGCCCTTAGCAAGGCTTACCATCTCTTTAATTAAGCTTAAAGATCCTTTGCTGTAATCAGAAAACACAATAAAGTCGTATTCATCAAGTACCAACTCTAAGCGGTTTAATAAAAGTTGGCTATGTTGCTCGGTAAATGTTTCTTCTAAATCAAGACGAACTAGTTGTTGGTGACGACTAATAACGCGCATTTTAGAAATAGTCGGTAAATCACATACACTGACTAATTGTGAGCTTATTTTTTCACCTTTTAGAATAGTCTCTAAAATCTGCCCGCTTTCGTCTTCACCAATTAAGCCCAGTAAGCCGACTTTTGCATCTAACCGCGCTATATTTTTTGCAACGTTAGCTGCACCGCCCGCTTTGTCTTCAAATTTACTTACTTTAACAACAGGTACTGGCGCTTCTGGCGAAATACGTCCTGTGTCGCCATACCAATAACGGTCTAGCATTACGTCGCCAACAACTAATATACGTGCTGCCGATAAATTTTTTAATAACGATAAATCCATTACTGCTGCTCCGCAACAACCATATCCATGGCTTCACATAACCAGTGACCTATAAACATGTGAGCTTCTTGAATACGTGCTGTTTCATCATTTTTTATAATGATAGGTAACTTAGCAATATCTTTTACTTTACCGCCATCACGCCCAGTTAATGCCACTGTAAAAGCACCTAGTTTATTTGCGGCTTCTAACGCTAAATTAATATTATTACTAGTACCTGATGTGGTTAAACCAATCACTAAGTCTTCTGGTTTACATAGCGCTTGAACTTGACGTTCAAACACCGTATCAAAGTGATAATCGTTGCTGTGTGCTGTTAAAATTGATGTGTCGGTGGTCAATGCCATAGAGGCAAGCGGACCACGCTCTAATTTATAACGCACTACAAATTCTGCTGCTAAATGCTGTGCATCGGNCCGCCGTTACCAAACCATACAATCTTGCCACCAGCTTGTAATGCACTATGACATGCTTCTAACAGTTGCATAGATTCTTGATGATAAGCTTCCATCGTTTCAAATAATGCTTGATGACGGTTTAATGTTTCAACGTAGCTAGTTGCCACTGAATCGATAATTGACATGAAAAATTCCTCTAGGAACTGAAATAGCAGGGAAAAATTAAATCCATTATTCCATAATTTTATTTAATTGTGTGCATTTTATCGGGTTATAACTGAACCCAGACCATATTTTATTACGAGTATGTTTAGAAAACGGATATTTCACGGTAAACTAACGCCACTTCCCTTTACGAAAGATCAGTATGGCACGCATTTTTTACTCTCTAGCATTAATTTTTATTAGCCCACTGATTGTATTTTATCTCTATATTTTACGAGGTAAAAAAAACCAAGGCTATCGTGCACACTTTAAAGAGCGCTTTGGGTTTGTCAGTAAGTCTTTATTTACGACTAAAACCAAACCTTTAGTTTTTCATTGTGCTTCTGTTGGTGAGGTACTTGCCGCAACGCCGCTTATTAAAGCACTGCAAAAAGCGCATCCAAATTTAAATATTCTTATAACCTGTAATACCCCAACAGGCAGAGAGCAAATACTTAACCAGTTTAAAAATACTGTGGCGTGTAGCTACTTACCAATCGATTTTCCGTTTGCTACAGCCCGATTTTTAAAGCGTATAAAGCCACAAGCATTATGTATTTTAGAAACCGAGCTATGGCCAAATTTAATGGCGATAAGTCACAAAAAAAATATACCGGTACTTGTCATCAATGCAAGACTCTCTGAAAAGTCGCAGCAAGGCTATCAAAAGGTCGCTAAATTAACGCATATTATTATGCGCTCAATTACAGTACTTGCGAGTCATAACAAGGCAGATGCGGAGCGTTTTATAGAGCTTGGTCTCGAAACTTCAAAAAGCCATGTAACAGGCTCTATAAAATTTGATATAACACCAAGTGACGAGCAATTAGCCAAAGTACTTAATCTTAAACAGCTTTATAGCAGTAATAAACACAGCAATAATGAGCATAATACTGACGAGCGTTTTATATGGGTGGCAGGCTCAACACATCCTTTAGAGCATGAGTTGGTACTTTCAGCCCATCAAGAGTTACTAAAAAAGCAACCTAATGCATTACTTATAATTGCTCCGCGCCATCCAGAACAATTTGATAAAGTGGCAGAATTTTTAACGCAAAGCCCACTTAGTTTTAGCCGCCGCAGCCAAAATAGCTATAGCAATGAGCAAGTCCTCCTTGCTGATACGCTTGGTGAACTACAGTGTTTGTATGGCGCTGCAAATATCAGCTTTATTGGCGGCAGCTTAATTCGCAGAGGTGGGCATAATCCATTAGAATCAGCTGCGTTTTCGGTAGGTGTAATAACAGGTCCACACACATATAATTTTGATCATGTTTATCCCGAGCTTATAAAGCTTAAAGGCGCTTTAGTGGTTGATAACAACGACGAACTGGCAAAACAGCTTATAACGTTTAGCCAAAACACAAAAGCATGCCAAACCTTAGGTGTTAAAGCTGCTCAATGCGTTGCTAAAAACCAAGGTGCTATACAAAAAACACTTAACATTACTAATCAATATTTAGAGCCAAAACCGTGACCAACATAGCTATAAGCCAAACCCGCGAATGGGTGTCATCTGTTATTGTTAAATATAACTTTTGCCCGTTTGCCCGCAAAGAAGTAGAAAATAACTGTATTCATTATGTTGTAAGCCCAGCAACAAGTATGGATGATGCTGTAATGGATATGCTTGAGCAATGTATTGAGCTTGACCGCGAACCAGAGCGCGAAACTACCCTAATCATGTTTGACAACGGCTTCAGTGACTTTGAAGATTATTTAGACTTGGTCGATTTAGCCAATGCGCTGTTAGTAGCGCAGGGGTTTGAAGGTAAGTATCAAATTGCTAACTTTCACCCTGATTACGTATTTGCCGATAGCGATGAAGCCGATGCCGCAAACTATACAAATAGAGCGCCTTTTCCTACTTTACATTTAATTCGCGAAGCAAGCATGAGCGAAGCGCTTGATAGTTATAACGAGCCTGAATCTATTCCAGAGCATAATATAAACCTAGCAAGGCGTAAGGGTATTGATTTTTGGCAGCAGTTACTTGAAGGCTGTAAAAAACCGAGCGCTTAAATGCTCGGTTTTATTTTTGTTTGTGCAAACCTTGTGCAAAACCTTGTGCAAAAAAAAGCAATAACTAACGCTTATTTTTTAACCCAGTTACCATTTACTTCAACGTAATGACCACTTTGGGTTTTTTCAATTGTTTTAGCGGCAGCAAGTGCTTCAACTTGTGAAAGCGACAAGTTATTCTTTTTAGCCAGCTTTAAGTACTGCGCTTTACGCTTTGCATTTATGTCATCAACAACTGCTTTTGCTTCTGCGTTTTGTACAACAAGCCCTAAATAACCAGAGCTATCTTCACCTACAAAACCTTGGTTTTTAGCATCATCAAGGCTAATAGCCCACGCAGAGAACGACATACATACTGCACTAACTAACGTAATAATATTTAATTTTTTCTTCGTATTCATGTTCTAGCTCCTTAAAATAACTCACTGTCGTCACTAAACAAACTGTCGAGTTCTTTATCTACTTTTACGCGAATTTCGTGATCGACCTTCACATTTAAATTAATCGTAATGGGCTCTTTAGCAGACACCTCAACTCGGTGTGTGCAGGCACTTAGTGCACTAATAACACCTAGCCCGAGCAGTACTTTTATCAATAACGACTGTCTCATTATTAGTTTCCTTTTTGTGAGTATTGTAGCTCAACTTTTTGTGTAATTTCGTCACTTAAACGCAGTGCGCGTAAAAGTGTAAATACGTTTTCTTCGTGGTTATAATTAAAGTTAACTTGCTGCTGCTCTTGTTTATTATAGCCTTGTAAATTAACCCCAAGCTTTAACCAGCCATCGTTTTTTAATGCCACACTGCTATTAAGTTTTTGAATATCTAAATTAGTTAATAGCCCTAATACAGGTTGCAACTCTTGCTGTTGCTGCATTACTGAATCAAACGCGGCATTATTGGTGATTTTTAAATTACCTGTTCCTTGGCTAAATAAACTACCGTCAATTATTTCAATTTTTCCACTATCAAAATGGACGGGTAAAGACCCCGCCAAGCACCCCGTTAATACAATGCCCGACTTATCGTCGAGTGTAACGAGTTTACTGGCATCAATATTTTCAAACTTAACATTAGCAACTTGGTTTGGCTTCCCTATTGTGTAGGTATCTAACGAAAATTCGCCACCAAACACACTTCCCTTTACATCATTTATAAGCGCGGTATTGTTACTAACTTGCCATTGCCCTTTAATCGCTTTAACTACGGCACCCGCTCTAAACTCATTTAAATTAAAGGTAGTTGGTTTTACATTAAGCTTACCTGAATTATATTCCCCGCTAAACACGCTATTTAAATCACTCGCAAGGTAATCGTTATACAGTGCACTTGTATGACTAATCCCCATATTGAACGATGCACTTTGTAAGTTTACATCGCCGTTAATATAGCCATTAAATTCGCCCTTAGTCAGCTGTGCAAGCGGCTCAAATTGACTAATAAACGCATTTAACGGCAGCGTACTTTGTTCAGGAATAATGACTTCAAACGGATGATCTTGCGATGATATATGATGATTTATAACTAACTCAACATCGTTTATAAACGCGTGATGAGTGGCTTTTAGTGCACGACTTTGCAAGCCTGTAGACTCTACTTTTATATTATTAAGTTTTATGTCAGGGCTATTAACAGTCTTTATATTTGTTTTTGCTGTTAGATCAGCAAATAACTCACCTACGCCTAAATTAGCATTTGCTGTTAATGTGTTACTTATATCTGTGACTTTAAATTCTTTATATTCTGCGCTTTTTAATTGCTGCGTTAACGCTACCTCTGCGTTTAACTGTTTATCCATTTTTGCAGTTAAATCACCTTGATATTGCACTGCACTTATATCAAACGCATCTACATTATTAAGCGTTAATTTAGCATTTATAAGCCCAATTGGTTTTGAGTCTATAAACTCACTTATATTAAAGTGACCACTAAGGCTAAGCCCATTCGCTGTTGCAGGTGCAAACTCAGGCAAGCCTTCAAGCATAACGGCGTAATCGCCTTCAATTGCAGTGCCAGATAACTGAGCATTAACGCTAATATTATTTATATCGGGTGTATTAATTTGAGCTGATAAAGTTGTCTGTAAGTACTCAAATGGAGATGTAATATTTAGTGTTGTATCTGTTATTAAAAAATCAAATAGCTTATCGCCTTCACTCACCAAATTAATTACAGATACACTGAGTTCACTACCCTCTAAGCGAATTGATTGAGGGAGTTTAAGTTGCCAATTTAAAGGAACTTGTTTGCTAACAAAGCCTGCGTATTCACTTGGTGGAATTAACTCAATACAGCTTGGTGTTAAATTAATTTTGTTATTAAGCAAATCGGTATTGAACATTAGCGCTTGGCTATTTAAATTAAAACGAGTCGCCAATTTGCCCGTAGTTAATACGTTAATCTGGCACTGCTGATTTGTATGAGAAAACTCATACGTGTGAGTAAACTGGGAGCTAATACCGCCATTTAACTCAAGTTCTATACCGTCAAAGCTAAATGCTTGCTGAGTATTAAAATTAGCATCTGCTATTGAGGTGTTTTTAGTGTTTATAACTTGCTTTAAAAGAGTGTCATCAATTTCAAACTGACCACTTACTTTATTAGCTGTCAAAATTGCACTCGCGTTTATATCACCCGTGACATCAAATTTATTTAGTTCGGGTTCTAATATGCTTATTTTAAGTGGCTTATTGAGCTCATCACTTTTTACTATAAGCTGTTTAATATTAATTAATGGGCGGGTTGAAGGCAGCGCTAAATCGAGATTTTTAGCAAGCTGATTAGCATTATCACTTTTAGGGAGTGGATTAACTGTTAGCACTGCATTTTCAATATCTATACGCTTTGTATTTGCAGTAATACCAGTGAGTTGTAACTGTTGATTTTGGTAATTTACACACACTTTATCAGCATGAATATTTAGTTCAGACGTAATTGAAAAATCGAGACAACTTAACGTAACGCCTGCTTTTTTAAGCTCAGGCGCTATAGCCCACTGTAATAAAGGTAAACGAAATACATAACCAAGCAGCAAGGTACTTAGCAATACAGCTCCAACAATTAAACCAACTCGCTTAAACATACTATCCTTAAATGCTTTGTGCTTTTAGCTAAAACTATACTAATCAAAAAAGGCTGCACAATGCAGCCTTTTTTATTTTACAGTAAGATTATGAATCTAACTTGTATAAACGCAAATGTAATTAACCTACATTTTTACGTGCGTTACGGAACATACGCATCCACGGGCTATCCTCGATCCACTCATCAGGATGCCAAGAGTTGGCAACGCTTCTGAATACGCGTTCTGGATGCGGCATCATTACAGTGGCGCGACCATCAGTTGACGTAATACCTGTAATACCTTCTGGAGAACCATTAGGGTTAGCTGGGTACTGCGTTGTAGGGTTACCGTAGTTATCTACAAACTTAACCGCTACAGTGCCGCTATCAAGCGCCGCTTTAGTAGCTGCATCGTTTGCAAACTCAGCATGTCCTTCACCATGAGAAACTGCTATAGGCATACGCGAGCCAGCCATTCCGTTAAAGAACACAGACGGATTCTCTTGTATTTCTACTAAACTAAAGCGTGCTTCAAAACGCTCTGATTTATTAGTTACAAAGCGCGGCCAATGTTCTGTTCCAGGGATCAACTCTTTTAACGTTGATAACATTTGGCAACCGTTACATACACCTAAGCTAAAGGTATCTTCACGATGGAAGAAGTTTTGGAACTGATCGCGTGCCATGTCGTTAAACAAAATAGACTTAGCCCAACCTTCACCCGCACCAAGTACGTCACCGTATGAGAAACCACCACATGCCACTAAACCTTTAAATTGCTCTAGTGTTAAACGACCTTCTAAAATGTCGCTCATGTGTACATCAACGGCTGCAAAACCTGCGCGATTAAACGCTGCCNCCGCCATTTCTAAATGAGAGTTAACACCCTGCTCACGTAAAATAGCCATTTGCGGTTTAGCACCGGTTGCAATGTATGGTGCAGCTATATCTTCGTTTAAATCAAAGTTAAGTTTTACGGTTAAGCCTGGATCTTTTGCATCAAATTTAGCATCAAACTCTTGCTTAGCACATTCAGGGTTATCACGGCGTGCTTGCATTTGATACGTTGTTTCAGCCCAAATAGTACGAAGCTCAGTACGCGTATGGTTAAGTACCGTATTTTCGCCACGGTTAAATATAATCGTATCGTCACTGTTAAGCGTGCCAATATTGTGGCTAATTGCTGCTATACCATGTTGTTCAAACACCGCATTTACTGTATCTAAATCAGCATTTGCAACTTGAATGACCGCACCTAGCTCTTCGTTATAAAGCGCTTCAATGTCTGAACCTGTTAAACCAGCTAAATCAACCGTTACACCGGTATGACCCGTAAACGCCATTTCAGCAACAGTGGTAAATAAACCACCGTCTGATCGGTCATGATAAGCAAGTAACTTACTATCAGCCACAAGCGCTTGCATTGCGTTATAAAAGCCTTTTAATAACTCAGGGCTATCAACATCAGGTGTTACATCACCCAATTGCTTATAAACTTGCGCAAGGCTTGATGCGCCCATGCGGTTTTTACCCGCACCTAAATCAACTAATATAAGCGATGTGTCGCCTTTATCTGTGCGCAGTTGTGGAGTTACTGTTTTACGTACGTCGTCAACACGACCAAACGCAGTTATAACTAGTGAAAGCGGCGATGTTACTGACTTCTCTTGTGAGTCACCTTCATCTTTCCATGTCGTTTTCATCGACATAGAATCTTTACCCACTGGAATCGTTAAACCAAGCGCAGGACAAAGCTCTTCGCCTACGGCTTTAACAGCTTCATATAAACCAGCATCTTCACCTGGGTGACCCGCTGCTGCCATCCAGTTTGCCGATAACTTAATATTTTCAAGGCTACCGATGTTTGCACAGGCAATATTAGTTAACGACTCAGCTACAGCTAAACGAGCAGATGCACCGTAATTAAGTAATGCTGCAGGAGTACGCTCACCGAGTGACATAGCTTCACCGTGGTAAGTATCATACGTTGCCGCAGTTACTGCACAGTTAGCAACAGGTACTTGCCAAGGACCGACCATTTGATCGCGCGCTACTAAACCCGTAACTGAGCGATCGCCGATTGTTATTAGGAATGTTTTTTCTGCAATGGCTGGTAAACGCATTAAGCGCTGCGCTGCATCTGCTGCATTTATTAATGTAGTATCAAGCGCTTTACCAACAACTTGCTTTGACGTTACATCGCGGTGCATTTTAGGTGCTTTACCTAATAATACGTCCAGCGGTAAATCAACAGGGTTATTTTCAAAATGGCTGTCTGACACTGTTAAGTGAGGTTCAGCTGTTGCTTCACCAATAACAGCGTACTGGGCACGTTCACGCTTACAAATTGCTTCAAAGCGATCAAAGTCCTCTACGCCAACAGCGAGTACATAACGTTCTTGTGATTCATTACACCAAATTTCGTGTGGTGCCATGCCTGGCTCATCGTTAGGAATGCTACGTAATTGGAACTTACCACCACGTCCGCCATCATTAACAAGCTCTGGAAACGCATTTGATAAACCGCCAGCACCTACATCGTGGATGAATGCAATTGGGTTTTCATCACCTAGCTGCCAACATTTATCGATAACTTCTTGGCAACGACGTTCCATTTCTGGGTTTTCGCGTTGTACTGAAGCAAAATCTAAATCTTCGTTTGATTGACCTGAGGCCATGCTTGATGCAGCACCACCGCCTAAACCAATGTTCATTGCAGGTCCACCTAGCGCAATTAATTTAGCGCCAACAGGAATATCGCCTTTTTGAACATGATCAGAGCGAATATTACCTAAACCACCGGCAAGCATAATGGGTTTATGGTAACCACGTACTTCTTCGCCATTATGGCTTGTTACTTTTTCTTCGTAAGTACGAAAGTAGCCTAATAAGTTAGGACGACCAAACTCATTATTAAATGCAGCGCCACCTAGTGGACCTTCTGTCATTATATCAAGCGCGTTAACAATACGACTTGGCTTACCAAAATCGCTTTCCCATGGTTGCTCGTAACCTGGAATACGTAAGTTTGATACAGTAAAGCCAACTAAACCTGCTTTTGGCTTAGAGCCACGACCAGTTGCGCCTTCATCGCGAATCTCACCACCAGAGCCTGTAGCCGCACCAGAGAATGGCGCGATAGCTGTTGGGTGGTTATGCGTTTCAACTTTCATTAGTATTTCAATGTCTTCTTGATGATACGCATATTCACCTTGCGCATTTGGGAAGAAGCGACCCGCTTTTGAGCCTTTCATTACTGCCGCGTTATCTTTATACGCCGACAATACATTTTCAGGATTTAACTCAAACGTATTTTTAATCATTTTAAACAGCGATTTTGGCTGCTCTTTTCCATCGATCGTCCAGTCAGCATTAAATATTTTATGGCGACAATGCTCTGAGTTTGCTTGTGCAAACATAAACAATTCGATGTCGTTAGGGTTACGTCCTAACTTTATAAAGTTTTCTACCAAGTAATCTATTTCGTCATCAGCAAGGGCAAAACCTTGCTCAACATTGGCTATTGCTAATGCTTCGCGTCCGCCACCTAAAATATCAACAGACGACATTTGGCGCGGTGCATCACTGCGAAACAGTTGTGCAGCATCTTCAAGCTCACTATGCGTGGCTTCGGTCATACGGTCGTGCAATAACGCAATTACTTGTGCAAGTTGTTCTGCGTTTAAGTCACCTTCAACATAATAAGCAATACCGCGTTCAACACGGTGAACCTGTTTTAAACCACAGTTATGGGCAATATCGGTTGCTTTAGATGCCCAAGGTGAAATGGTACCTGGGCGAGGTGTAACAAGTACAAGTTTGCCAGCTGGGGTATGCTCAGCAATAGTTGGACCGTAAGTTAATAGTTTTTCAAGCTTGGTTTGCTCGGAGCTACTCAACGGCGATGTTAAATCGGCAAAGTGAGCATACTCGGCGTATACGTTAGTGACTGGAAGTTGCGATTGTTGGCAACGCGCTAAAATTTTATTAACTCTGAACTCTGACAGTGCTGGTGCACCACGAAGGATCAACATAGGTAATTTCATCCGGGGTTAGGGATTGAACGATATTTTAGACACGCATTATAGTCCAATTAGCATTCAGATTTAACTCAAAATTACGCTTTTCATAAAATTAACTTTTTAGCTTTATTTATAGCCTCTTTTGGTTAATAAAATAAAAGGTAAAGTGACGCGATGGCTTAGTTTTGCTATAACGGTGACTGGCGAGCTTAAGGGGCACTCAATGTTCAAAGAAAAACTAATAATAATCATTACTTTAGTTATGCTGTTATGTGCATGCGATATGCAAGAGCAGCCAACTCAACTCGCCCAAATAAAAGAACACAATAAAATACGTGTGGGTACCCTTGCCAGTGCTAGTAATTATTATCAAGCCGTTCAAGGTGAGCAAGGCTTTGAATATGAGTTATCTCAAGCCTTCGCTGAATATTTAGGTGTAGAGCTTGAAATAGTCCCTTTCTTTAACTTATCTGACATGTTTGAACGCCTTGAAAGCGGTGATTTAGACTTAATAGCGTCAGGACTTACCTATAATAAAACCCGTGCAGAGCAATACCGTTACGGACCAACTTACAGAACAATCAGCCAAAAGTTAGTTTATAAACAAGGGCGCGTTCGTCCTCGAGAGTTTGACGATTTAGATGGCAACTTTACTGTTATAGCTAAAAGTAGCCACTCGCTTACTCTACAAAAAATGAAGAAGAACAATCCAGATCTCACTTGGATAGAAAGCGAAGAGTTTGATGAAGAAGAACTACTTCAAGCAGTTATTGATGGCGAGATAGATTACACACTCGCTGATACGCATACGCTATCGCTGTTTCGCCGTTATCACCCAAATTTAAGCATTGGTTTTTCAGTTAGCCATAACGACCCGATTGCATGGATACTTAATAAATCTAAAGACGACTCTTTATATGCGTTGTTGGTGCCATTTTTTGGTGACGTTAAGCAAAGTAACCAGCTCTATGTACTTGAAGAAAAATACTTTGGTCACGTGCGCCAATTTAACTATGTAAATACTCTAGCTTATATAGAAGCAATTAAAGAAACCTTACCAACATACCAGCCATGGTTTGAACAGTATGCAGGTAGCCTTGACTGGCGATTATTAGCGGCACTAAGCTATCAAGAATCTATGTGGAATCCTCGCGCTAAATCACCAACAGGTGTGCGCGGCATCATGATGCTAACTCGCAGTACAGCCAAACAAGTAGGTGTTACTAACCGGTTAGAACCAGAGCAAAACATTCGTGGTGGTGCTAAATACTTAAGCAAGCTTATTAAACGTATTCCTGACCGTATCCCGCAACCCGACCGCACATGGCTTGCTTTGGCCGGATACAATGTAGGTTGGGGACATGTTAACGATGCACGTATAATTACCGAACAGCAAGGCGCAAGCCCTGATAAGTGGGCTGATGTAAAAAAACGCCTACCGCTATTAATTAAAAAGCGCTATTACCGTAAAACTCGCTACGGTTATGCCCGAGGCGATGTAGCTGTTAAATATGTTGATAATATTCGTCGCTATTACGATGCACTTGTTTGGCTAGATGAAAATGATGCTATTGCTACAGAGCCTGAGCCAGTTACAGAGCTGAGCACTGATACTGAGCTAAAGCAAAACGAAAAAAGTGAAGTGAAAAGTGAAGTAAAAAGTAAGGCAGATGAAGCTCAAACAGAAAAACAACAACCTATAATCGAACCCGAACAGTCGAGTGAAAACAATGGCTAAGATTAATATAAGTACCCGTTTATTGAGCATGTCAGTAAGCAAAATTTAAGTAAATTAAATATCTGTTTACTTGTCACCAAATGATCACTAATGTGTGTTAATTGTATATCATTATTTTATAAGATATACCCGTGCCTTTCTCACTCTTGCATTAGGAGAAAACATGCTAAAACGTAGACGCACACAAAGATTAAAACGCAATGTCATTTATTCAACGGCCACACGTCGTCGTGTTATGTTGCGAAAACTACACAAAAAAATCATCTGGCGTCGCCGAATGTTTGCTATGCAGCAAATGGCTGAATCAGAAATAGAGCCAATCGCTAGTTAACTTTAGTTAGGCTTATTTATTTGATCATCACGAGCAGCTTTCTTAGCTGCTTTAATTTGCGCTCTTCTACGTTTAAAAAAATTCGAAATAGTATCCCCGCACTGCTGTTCCAAAACACCACCGCACACCTCAACTTGATGATTTAACTTAGGCTCTTGTAATAAATTCATAATTGAACCCGCAGACCCTGTTTTCGCATCGACTGCTCCAAACACTAAACGCTTTATTCTGCTATGCACTAACAATCCCGCACACATAGAACAAGGCTCTAACGTTACGTATAGGGTGCAATCAATTAAGCGGTAATTGTTAAGGACTTTTCCAGCTTCTCGCACTGCAATCATTTCGGCATGGGCAGATGGGTCATTATCCGTTATTGAGCGGTTATACCCGACTGAAACTAGCTGGTTATCTTTGACTACAATTGCTCCAACCGGAATTTCATCAAGCAGCTCTGCTTGCTTTGCATACAAAAGCGCTTGTTCCATCCAGTAGGAATCATCAAATGGTTCGTTCATTATTTCTACTTAAATAACCTTTTATGCTGTAATTATACCTAGTTAGCACTCTAAAGTGCGCCATTCATTACTTTATTCCAAAAATAAAACAATATTTACCCGTTTGTAATGGCTCACTCGTGCTGATTTACGCTATAATCTCACGCTTTTTTTATTTAGCTCACAACACGGGTAGCAAATGAAATTTCCTGGACGCCGCAGGCATAAACATTATTTTCCAGTGGAAGCCAAAGATCCACTTACCAATCAACTTAACGCAACAGAGCGATTACAACGTAGTTATATTACGGGTATCGATCAGATCGTTGTTGATATAGAGGCAAAAGTTGATCAAGCTTTCCTTGACGAATTTCAACTACGTAGGGGGATGTCGCAAGTTATTGATAGCGATACAACAAACGCCTTATACGATCGTTTAAAATTAAACAATATGGTTGATTTTGAGTTTGCCGGTGGAACCATTGGTAACACTATGCACAACTACTCTGTACTTGCAGATGATCGCTCAGTTTTATTAGGCGTAATGAGCGAAAATATAAAAATAGGTAGCTACGCTTACCGTTTTTTATGTAATACCTCAAGCCGTGTAGACTTAAACTACCTTCAACCAGTTGATGGACCTGTAGGCCGTTGTTTTACATTAATTGATGAAACCGGTGAGCGTACTTTTGCAATAAGTGCAGGCTTAATGAATCACTTACGTCCTGAATCTATTGATAAAAGTCTTATTGAGAATTCATCAGCGTTAGTGATCAGTGCCTACCTTATGCGCACACAAGGTAGCGAAACAATGACTGAAGCTACTATGCAAGCGGTAAAATACGCTAATGACGCAGGTGTGCCAGTTGTGCTTACACTCGGAACTAAATTCTTAATTGAACAAGACCCTACTTGGTGGGCAAACTTTGTTGAAAAGCATGTTGATATTCTTGCTATGAACGAAGAAGAAGGTTTAGCTATTACAGGTTTTGAAGATCCTCTTCTAGCTGCTGATAAAGCACTTGATTGGGTAGACTTAGTTATTTGTACCGCTGGCGAAAAAGGCTTATTTATGGCCGGCTACGTAGACGAAAGCTTAAAGCGTGAAACCGAATACCCGTTACTACCAGGCGCCATACCTGATTTTAACCGTTACGAATTCTCACGAGCTATGCGTAAAGATGAGTGTGATGAACCTATCAGAGCATATAGTCATACGGCCCCATTTATGGGTGGACCTGATTCAATCAAAAACACCAATGGTGCAGGTGATTGCGCACTTGCGGCTGTACTACATGATTTGTCAGCGAATGTTTACCACAAGCTTAATGTGGCAAACTCAGCTAAACATCAGCAACAAGCTATTACTTACTCGTCACTATCGCAAATTAGTAAATATGCTAACCGAGCGAGCTATGAAGTATTAGTTCAGCACTCTCCGCGTTTATCTCGTGGTTTACCTGAACGTGAAGATTGTTTAGAACAAGTTTATTGGGAACAATAAATAACGGTGGGAGCAATTATTGCTCCCTATCGATTTCCTAAAAAATAGAAATATCGAGCTTTTTAGATAGCAGTTCCAGCGCTGCAATTCCTGCAACCGAATTACCAAACGAATTAAGCCCCGGAGAATAAACAGCTACTGTAAACTTATTTGGTAACACAGCTAAAATAGTTCCTGACACTCCCGACTTACCAGGCATACCAACTCTGTAACCAAAATCACCCGCAGCATCATATAAGCCACTCGTGAATAAAAGCGAATTAAGCTGCTTATTCTGACGACTACTTAAAACACGATTGCCCGATCGATTATCAACACCTTTATTAGCTAAAAAATTATAAGCTTTGGCTAATTCAATACAGTTAAGCTCAATAGAACAAAAATTAAAGTAAGCCCACAAAACATCATCGACTTCGTTTTCAAAATTACCAAACGATTTCATCAAATGCGCCATCGCAGCATTTCGGTGTCTGAACTCATACTCTGAATTAGCGACTTTTTTATCAATTACTATGCCTCTATTACCAGCTAATAACCTGAAGGTTTCGAGCATAGAATGCATTGGCGCAGATAAGCGGCTGTATAACGCATCACACGTTACAATTGCGCCTGCATTGATGAATGGGTTACGAGGTATTCCCTTTTCAAACTCAAGCTGTGTAAGCGAGTTAAAGGCTGTACCTGAGGGTTCCTTTCCGACTCTATGCCAAAGTTCATCACCATAACGCTGTAGTGCCATAGTAAGTGTCATAACTTTAGAAACTGATTGAATAGTGAAGCGTTGAGAACAATCCCCTGCGCACACAGTTTCACCATCAGTTGTATAAATAGCGATAGAAAATTGCTCAGGATCAACCTCGGCAAGCGCCGGTATATAATCAGCTACTTTCCCTTGTGATAATAAAGGACGTACTTCATGTGCTATTTCATCAAGCACCTTTTGGTAATCAGCTGTAGGCAATCTAGACCTCTATATCGTCATTCATAAAAATTGGATTTTAACACGCGCTATTAAGTGCACCTAGTTTTGTTGTTTAATTTATAGATGGGGGGTTTTTCTCAATTTAAAACAGCAAAAACCCGTTACATTACTGCAGCTAGTTTTTTAATTAAATCCTGGTAATGTCATGATGCCCACAGCGGTGAAGAGTCGCAGTGCAAATGCTACGCATCCATTGTCGAGTAGGGATTTTATGTAATTTTAGCGTCGGGAGTCGCTACGCTCGCCCGACCTACGTGATGGGTGTTGCTGTATATGTATGTTAATTTGCGAATTTTACTTTTCTACAATTTGAGGTCTGTGTGCTACGCACAGCGGTAGAGGGGCATATAACAAATGCTACACTATTGTTGGTCGGGACTAGCCTTCAAGCTGTTTTGTTTAATGTATAAGAATACAAATGCCTTAGAGCACATGATATGTAGGAGCGACAACTACTGAGATCGGTCTGGGCTTTTGGCTATTTATTAAAGCCCAGCCAGCAAAAAACCCGTTACATTGCTGTAACGGGTTTCTCTTAATTGAATCCTGGTAATGTCCTACTTTCACATAGCAAATGCTACACTATCATCGGCGCTGTTTCGTTTCACTACTGAGTTCGGCATGGAGTCAGGTGGGTCCAAAACGCTATTGTCACCAAGAAAATTCTTTTCAATTTTCTTATTTTTAATTATTAAGATTAAAGTCCTTCGACTGAATTTGAAGCCTGGTAATGTCCTACTTTCACATAGCAAATGCTACACTATCATCGGCGCTGTTTCGTTTCACTACTGAGTTCGGCATGGA
>NZ_AUTP01000208.1:0-699 GCF_000498075.1 Pseudoalteromonas sp. TAB23 | reverse complement strand
CACACAAACTGGCAGCTTAGATACCTTAGCGCCGACACTGACGTTAGACACAATAGGTGCCACTAATAACAGCACACCAACAATTAGCGGGACATCGAACGCGCCAGTAGGCACGGTTATAACGATTAACGTCACGGATGCAAATAATACAGAAACGTTCACTGCAACAGTGCAAGCAGATGGCAGCTGGTCAGCGGATGTACCGAACGCGCTAACTGATGGTCCACTCACTATCGAAGCAAGCGTCAGTGACAGTGCAGGCAACACCACTACATTAAGTGAAAACGCAACACTCAACACCACGGCGCCAAGCATCAGTATTAATGTACTGGTTGACACCAATGACACCACGCCAGAAATTCGCGGGACAAGTGATGCAGCTGATGGCACAACCATTAGCTTAACGTTTGAAGACAGTGCAGGGAATATTACGACTGTTGATACGACCGTAACGGGTGGTGTATGGAGCGTCGATGCACCAATTGATTTAGCCGAAGGTGAATATACTGTCACCGCACAGGTAGATGATGGACTGGGCAATATTGGCAGCGCCACAGAGACAGGTCAGATCGACCTAACAGGTCCGAGCCTTGTTATTACCAACAACGGTGTAGGCAACGACACCACGCCAACGATTGCAGGTACCAGCGATGCATCGCAAGGCAGTACGGTAACGGTTATCGTGACCGATAGCAGCGG
>NZ_AUTP01000207.1:0-4405 GCF_000498075.1 Pseudoalteromonas sp. TAB23 | reverse complement strand
CAATTAAACTCGCCCTTAAAAAACTACGTAAATTTGCCCGCACTGGCGCAAGCGACACGCTTGATTTAAACGAGACTATTCGCGCTACTGCAAAACAAGGCGGCATGCTTGATGTAAAAATGGCACCCGAGCGCCACAATGCAGTAAAAGTACTCATGCTGTTTGATATTGGCGGCTCAATGGATGACTACATTCATACCTGCGAAGAATTATTTAGCGCCGCCCACAGCGAATTTAAACATTTAGAGTTTTACTACTTTCATAACTGTTTATACGAGCACGTATGGCAAGACAACGCGCGCCGCCATTCAAACGTAATCGACACCATGACGCTGATTAATAAATTTACCAGCGATTATAAAGTAATATTTGTGGGTGACGCCACTATGGGACCTTACGAAATAGCTTATGCGGGCGGCTCGGTAGAACACTACAATGAAGAGCCTGGCAGTGCCTGGTTATCACGTGTCACCAACCACTTTGATAAAGTCGCCTGGCTCAACCCACAACCGGTTGAACACTGGCCATACTATCAATCAATTGGCTTTATAAAGGAGTTAATGAACAACCGCATGTATGCGCTGAGCTTGGATGGAATAAGTAGAGCGATAAAAGAGCTGAGTTGAGTTTAAACTTACGTCAGTTCCAGATATAAGCGGCCATTCAATGCTTATATCTGGAACCCTGTCGGGTGACGCCCTCGGATTAACCAACCTACCTTTTTAGGTAGGTCAGATAAGTGGCGAAGCCACGCCATCCGACAAAAATGATGAATTAACTAGGAACAACCCGACTTACCGCATTTTAGAAGCTCTCAGTAATATTTACGAAAGGATTTAATAAATTTAAAAACTAAAAATGAATTTATAATCCTCATGATAAAATTGACGAAGTAAAACTTAGAGTCAACAGGTTGTGAGTCACTTAGAAAGTTCAGACTTTCCAAGCGATGAACAGGGTTAAAAGCCGTGATTAAATCATGCAAAGAGAAATTTAAATAAATAAAATATGAAAAGTTAAATAAAACTATCCAAACCAAAGCAATTAACCAACTTGTATTATACTTAGAAAATATTTTGCTCAATATTAGAGGTAAATAATCCACGAAAGAAAAATTGCTATTATGCTTTATTGATTCAATCTCTGTATTTTTAGCTTCTTTTTGATATGCGTACTTACCAAACGAATCACCACTTAAATCACACATATTACTTAAAGACTCGTAATAATATTTTTTACCATTCAAATACTCATTAAAATTTAAATGGTAGCTTTCATCGTACTTCCCGTAACTAGGCCATGTCGTTCCATGAGATAAACTCGAGTTAAACGAATTTTCACTCACCATACTTTTTTTATCACCGAAACCTTTAAAATCACAAGCGTAAAACTTATTGTTATATAATTTATTTGAGGTAATGCGGAGTAATGATGACGCTGAAAAGGGAGTTACGCCATTAAAATCAATAGAACCATGTTTAGTATTTGAATAGGAAAGGTTAAAGTTGTGAGTAATAAAATTATGAAGCTGAAAATCCCCTAAAAAATTACAGCTAATTTGTATTTTTAAAATACACCACCTCATAAAAACAGCGTCTGGCCTGCTTTTATCATTGGAACTGTTTTCCCAAAAAGAACAATTTCCTTCTATATAACCATATAACTCAAAATTATTAATAATATGTGGAAGGTCAAAATGGGCGTTTTTTACATCCAGATTACATACAACAAGTTTATCCATCTGGAGTTCATTTGAGCTTAAGTCAAAGGTGACACATTCAATATCTCTTATATCTATAGTTTTATTTTCTTTTAACTTTATAGAAGTATCTTTTGACTTAACATTAAATATACATAGAGATTTAATGTTAGATAAACCAATATCAAAGTCTTTAGTATCCATATGCCTAACATAGAGATTGTTAGCCTTAAGGTCAATAAAGTGAATAGAGTCACATTCCAATAGACGAATTTCTAAACTCTCTACAGAGAGATTTTTTATATAAATCCTATTTGCTGTAACCCCACTCAAAGAAAGCTTCGGGAAAACTAAATTATCTAAATGCAGATCACCTTTAAACTCCAAATTATTTAAATGAATATCTGTTTTACAACTTCCATTCCCAATAATATCGGAGATATTATTGTCTTCTACTAATCGCGAATAAGAAACGCATTTTACTAACTCTTGCCACTTATCGCTTTCAGGCTCAACTAACAATTTTTTCAAAGATAAATTCCTTTTTAGATAACCCATATTCTGCAAATAACGGATCACGTCTCTTTTTGCCTATTAAAATAAATAGCCAAGCTTGTCTAAGTACCTAAGTTACTCAAATGAGTTCCTTAAACCCTATAGCTCAGCAATATGATGCAATGTCTCAGGATGACGCTGCACAAGCTTTAACAATGTTATCGCTTGCCCATTTGGTGCGCTGCGTCCTTGTTCCCAATTTTCGAGCGTTCTTGCTGATGTAAGCTGGATATTTCTCGAATATTTACTATTTCATCAGGTGAGATAGCAAGATCGTTGATATCATTTACTGTATGAGAACGTAACGTAAGCTTAACTTGTGAATGTGCTTTAGCATCACTAAGGGTTGTAGTTAATTCTGAAAATAAATCACGTTTACTCATTGTCCTGTCCCCCTAAAAACTCTTTAAATTGCTTTTTATGATCTGCTTTTGAACCTGACTTTTTGTTTCGCTATAAATAATGAGCGCATACAACTTAAAGCCCTTTACTCATAAACAAGCTGTACGGATCTACCTCATAATCACCAAATGGTTCGCATTCTTTAAAACCAAATTGAGTGTAAAGCTTTTGTGCGGGCAAAAATGCCTTTGCCGTGCCGGTCTCTAAGCTTAACTTTTTATAACCTCGCAAGGTCGCTTGCTCAATAATATGCGTGAGTAACTTAGCGGCTATGCCTTGGCGTAAATAGCTGCTTGATGTGCGCATTGATTTAATTTCGCCTTCGGTCGCATTTAGTGCTTTTAAAGCGCCAACACCCGCTAAATTATTATCAATCCATAAGCTATAAAAAGTTATATCGGGCTGAGTGAGTTTACTCACATCAAGTGCATGTACGCTCTCAACGGGTGAGTGCTTTAACATATCGTTATGGTGCACTTGTAGTAACTTTATAACGTGTGGGTTTGAAAGATCACCTATTCTAATATTCATTTATACCTCATTTAAATTTTAAGCTTTAGGGCTTTAATTAAAACCCTAAAGTAAGTGATTATATTTAGAATGCTAGTTTCCACACTACAAACGCGACAGCAAACCCAACTAAGTACACTAAACCTAACCACGTTAAACTACGTAGTAACACGCTATGCTTAATAGCAGGCTCTGATCGCACAAGGCTAAAGTTGAGCCATGCAAATACAGGCGTTGTAACAAATGAAAGTGTCATAGCAAACGTAAGCATGGGGCCAAGGGCTGATTTAAAAAATAAAATAACGGCCATGCCAGCAAGTGCTTGTAGTATTAACCAAATATTTAGGCTGTGTTTTGATTGCTTAAAGCCAAGTAGTTTATGAGATTCGTTAAGCGTACGGGCGTAGCCATCTAGCACGGTGAGTGTAGTGCCAAACATACATAAAAAGGCGATTGCTGATACAAGCGGCCTTGCCCACTCGCCTATTGTTAATGCGTACATATCAATAAGCTGCTTGGCAAACGCGACACCGCCGAGTTCTATACTACTGGTTTGCCCGTACTGCACTAATACACCTAAGCTAAAAAATACCAAGGCTAAGCCAGCTGTAAGCCAGTAACCTACGTTAAAATCGAACAAGCCTTGGCTTTTAGAAACTGTTTGTTGCGCTTGTTTTTCTTTTAGCCATAAAGAACTTAATGCAGATATTTCGATAGGGGCTGGCATCCAGCCCATTAAAGCCACCATAAAGCTAAGCATGGCAAGTTCATACGGTGAAGGTCCCACATAATCAGCAGGTGCCATTGGGCCGTTACTAAATGCAATGGCAAGGGCAATCAAAGTAGCGAGCGTAAGCAGCCCCATAATGCCTTTGGCAACGTTATCTAGCGCTTTAAAGTGTCCAAGTAGCAATATAACTAAACATACACCCAGCAGCATCCAACAAAGCAAGGTTACTTCAATAACCATGGGTAAGGCGTAATGCAGTAAGCTTGCGGTAAGCAGTAATACGCCGGCGGTATTAACAACAGCGGCAACAATGTTTAAGCCAATAAAACTGTAGAAGTAAAACGGGCCTTTGCTTTTATAGCCCTCCACTAGGCTATTTTTAGTGGCGAGTGTGTATTCCATACCAAAGCGAAAAAACGGGTACTTTAAAACATTAACAACGAGGATAAGCCAAAATAATTGCCAGCCAAATATTGCCCCAGCTTGCGTAGAGGCAACTAGGTGAGATC
>NZ_AUTP01000206.1:0-9807 GCF_000498075.1 Pseudoalteromonas sp. TAB23 | reverse complement strand
CGGCTGTTGCCATGAGTATTCCAGGCCCAAGCGCACCTAGTCGAGACTTCCATACTGCTTTTGTTGTGTGCATTAATTTCTCAAAATATGTGTGTTGTGTGTTCTTTTTATCAGGGTCTGTTGACCTTTCAGGATTGAAATTTATTCAACCTAGGGGCGATTTAATCGCAGCGCGAGGTTTGTAACCTAGTGGGCTAAGTAAAAATCGAGCAATAAAGAGTTAATCGTCCCTAGGCAGAACCCTTTGGGCAGCGTATGTTGGGTTTTTATGCTGCGTTATCGCCTATTTATGGGGAAGAACCACACTACATAGGCTCTGCCTTGCCTAAAAGCCCAACATACAGCTGTAAATTCAACCTCGAAAGATAAACAGACCCTAACCTTTATAATTAATAAACTGCAAGAACGCATAACTTACCTAAATTAC
The DNA here is from genome assembly GCF_000498075.1 of Pseudoalteromonas sp. TAB23. Taxonomy (NCBI): domain Bacteria; kingdom Pseudomonadati; phylum Pseudomonadota; class Gammaproteobacteria; order Alteromonadales; family Pseudoalteromonadaceae; genus Pseudoalteromonas; species Pseudoalteromonas sp. TAB23. The sequence goes on along the minus strand of NZ_AUTP01000206.1, from coordinate 9,380 downwards.
AGGCAATAAAAAAGAGCCATACGGCTCTTTTTTACAATACTTTGTGACTAAATTTTATTTAAGATCCATCTCTTGGATGATCTCGTGTGCGATTTCAGGTGTAGTGCTAACAGGCTTTTCGTGTAAGTTTGCTTTTATCTGCCCTTTTCGATGTTTTAGTGCTGCATCGAGTTTTTTAGCTGCACTTGCAATGGCAGGGTACATAACTTCGTTTTCCCCTTTTACCGATATGCGCGTGCCTTCATAATTAGTGCTAATTTCAGCTTGGATTTTATGATGTTCTTTAGACAAAATAATTTCGAGTGCAATAAGCGATGGGAAATGGCTCTCGATTTTTGAAAATTTTTCGTTGATGTGCTCTCTAATAGAGTCAGTAACTTCAACATGGTGACCAGAAAGATTAATTTTCATAGGGTATCCTTTTATTTGTTACCTCATAAATAGTATTGGGGGCTATTTAGATTAACACAAGGAAAAAAGAGATATATTTGAGGTTTATTTGCGGTTTTTGGTGATTTAAATCATGCGTTGCGCAAAGTTTATGCAAAGCCCATAGTGCATGGGCTTTCAGACGTCTAGCTGTACTGATTAATCTGTGTACGAACAACAGTAGTCAGCAAAATCAGATACTTTTACTTTAAAGCTTACATTTGCATCAACATTAAACGATTCACCCGCGTTAAATGTTTTCCATTCACTTGTACCTGGTAATAAAATATCCCATTGGCCAGCTAAAAGCTCCATGCATTCTTTTTGGTTTGTATCAAAAACAAACTCACCTGGTTGCATAAAGCCTAACGTTTTCGCTTCGCCATCACCTAAAATAACGGTACGACTTGACACTTTTCCGTCAAAATATACATTGGCTTTTTTTACTACACTCACGTTATCGAACTTTGGCATTTTTAGCTCCTGCTATTAATTTAAGATTTTTATTTATAAATTTTATCGCACTACCTTGCCTGATAGCTTACTTTCTTGCAAGGAAAGCTGCATTGTTCAAGGTGAAGTTGCTTCATGTAAGGGCATAAAAAAACCCGCAACATGTGCGGGTTTTTCAATTACTTACTTTATTTAATCAAAGCGATTAAAAAAGCTCGTTTGCTTTGCTTACAATGTTTGCCACTGTAAAACCAAAGTGCTCAAACAGCTCGCCTGCAGGTGCTGACTCACCAAAGGTAGTCATACCTACTACTGCGCCGTTTAGGCCTACGTACTTGTACCAGTAGTCAGCAATACCTGCTTCTACTGCTACGCGGCGTGAAACAGATGCCGGTAATACGCTTTCTTTGTATGCTGCGCTTTGATCTTCAAAGGCATCAGTACATGGCATAGATACAACACGTACCTTTTTACCTAGGCTGCGTAGTTCACTTGCTGAATCTTGTGCTAGTTGCACTTCAGAACCCGTTGCAATGAAAATAATCTCTGGGTTGCCGTCACAGCTAAGGATGTAACCACCCTTTTTAACATCTGCTAATTGCTGTGCGTCACGCGTTTGTTGCTCAAGACCTTGGCGAGTAAAGATTAACGATGTAGGACCATCTTTACGCTCAATAGCTTGTTGCCATGCAATTGCCGACTCAACTTGGTCACATGGACGCCAGTTGTATAGGTTAGGCGTTAAACGCATGCTTGCAATTTGCTCTACTGGTTGGTGAGTTGGACCATCTTCACCTAAACCAATTGAGTCGTGCGTGTATACAAAAATGCTTGGTTGCTTCATTAATGCAGCCATACGTACGGCATTTTTTGCATATTCAACAAACATTAAGAACGTAGCACCGTAAGGAATAAAACCTTTATGAAGCGCAATACCATTCATAATTGCCGACATACCAAACTCACGCACACCGTAATAAATGTAGTTACCGCTTGCATCATCGCGTGTTAAACCTTTAGAGCCATCCCAAATTGTTAAGTTTGAGCCAGCTAAATCGGCTGAGCCACCCATAAATTCTGGTAATAACGGACCAAACGCATTTAATGCATTTTGCGATGCTTTACGAGACGCTGGGTTTGCTGGGTTTGCTTGTAATTGCTCAATATACGCTTGAGATTTTTCAGCCCAATCGCCAGGAAGTTCGTTATTAATACGACGCTTGTATTCAGCTGCAAGCTCTGGGTATGCTTTTGCGTATGCTGCAAATTTTTCGTCCCAGCTTGATTCAAGCTGTTGACCTTTTTCTTTGCCATCCCACTGTGCGTAAATATCATCAGGAATTTCGAAAGCATCGCCAGTCCAACCTAAAAATTCGCGAGATGCTTTAATTTCATCATCACCTAGTGGAGCACCGTGACAATCATGGCTGCCTGATTTATTAGGTGAGCCGTAACCAATAATTGTTTTACAACAAATTAGTGAAGGTTTATCGGTAACGCTTTTTGCTTCTGCAATTGCAGCACTTACAGCATCGCTGTCGTGGCCATCAACACCACTAATTACATGCCAACCGTATGCTTTAAAGCGAGCTGGCGTGTCATCTGTAAACCAACCTTCTACTTCGCCATCGATTGAGATGCCGTTGTCATCCCAAAATGCAACAAGTTTACCCAGACCTAATGTGCCTGCAAGTGAACCTGATTCATGAGAAATACCTTCCATAAGGCAGCCATCGCCCATAAATGCATAGGTAAAGTGATCAACAATATCGTGACCTTCACGGTTAAACTGTGCAGCTAGCGCTTTTTCAGCAATTGCCATACCTACGGCATTTGTGATCCCTTGACCTAATGGACCCGTAGTAGTTTCGATTCCTGGTGCATAGCCATATTCAGGGTGACCTGGTGTTTTAGAATGCATTTGACGGAAGTTTTTAATTTCGTCCAGTGGTAAGTCGTAACCACTTAGGTGCAATAGAGAATAGATAAGCATTGAACCGTGGCCGTTTGAAAGAATAAATCTGTCACGGTCAGCCCACTCTGGATTCGTTGGGTTATGTTTTAGATAATCGCGCCATAATACTTCTGCGATATCAGCCATGCCCATAGGGGCTCCAGGGTGACCAGATTTGGCCTTTTGTACTGCGTCCATTGACAAGACGCGAATAGCATTTGCAAGTTCTTTGCGAGATGGCATGAATTCTCCTACCTTTATGTGTATTTGCGCGGGTATTTATGTGTTTGTTTATGCACCCAAGTAACTTGGGTTCGTTTATACCGACCATTCTTACTTATTGTGGGGGCTGTGTGCAATTAAAAACCCTATAAAAGTGAGGCATTATGAATATTTTTTAAGACCAAAAAGTTATTAGTAATTTTATTTAGACGTCTAGGCGTAAAAACACTATGCAAGGTGTTTTGTTTTCGATAAAATACGCCCCTTAATTTTTTAGCGCTAATACCGACGTTTGTGAAGCGCAATATTTGTGAGCAGAATTACAATGGCAAAACATTTATTTACTTCTGAATCAGTTTCTGAAGGTCATCCGGATAAAATCGCCGATCAAATCTCTGATGCGGTACTTGATGCTATCCTAGAGCAAGACTCTCATGCCCGTGTTGCATGCGAAACTTACGTAAAAACCGGTATGGTTATGGTTGGTGGTGAAATCACTACTAGCGCATGGGTTGATATCGAAGAAATTACACGTAAAACAATTCGTGACATTGGCTACACAAATTCAGACATGGGCTTTGATGCCGATTCATGTGCAATTTTAAACACTATTGGTAAACAGTCTCCAGACATTAACCAAGGTGTTGACCGTACTAGCCCAGAAGAGCAAGGCGCTGGCGACCAAGGCTTAATGTTTGGTTACGCATGTAACGAAACAGAAGTACTAATGCCTGCTCCAATTACTTACTCACACCGTTTAGTACAGCGCCAAGCGCAAGTACGCAAAAGCGGCGAGCTTAATTGGTTACGTCCAGATGCAAAATCTCAAGTTACTTTTGCATACGAAAACGGTAAGCCAGTAGGTATTGATGCTGTTGTACTTTCTACTCAGCACAGCGAAGACATTTCGCAAAAAGATTTAGTAGAAGCTGTGATGGAAACAATCATCAAGCCGGTACTTCCTGCAGAACTTATCACAAGTGCAACTAAGTTTTTCATTAACCCAACAGGTCGCTTTGTAATTGGCGGACCAATGGGTGACTGTGGTTTAACTGGTCGTAAAATCATTGTAGATACATACGGTGGTATGGCTCGTCACGGTGGTGGTGCTTTCTCTGGTAAAGATCCATCAAAAGTTGACCGTAGCGCGGCATACGCTGCACGTTACGTTGCTAAAAACATTGTTGCTGCTGGTCTTGCTGACAAGTGTGAGCTACAAGTTTCTTACGCAATTGGTGTTGCAGAGCCTACTTCTATTAGCGTTGAAACGTTTGGTACAAGCAAGCTAGAAGAAAGCCGTTTAATCGAGCTTATTCGTGAACACTTTGACCTGCGCCCTTATGGCTTAATTCAAATGCTTGATTTAGAGCGCCCTATCTACCTTCCTACAGCGGCTTACGGCCACTTTGGTCGTGACGAATTCCCTTGGGAACGTACAGATAAAGCAGACGCACTTCGCGCAGCTGCTGGCCTTTAAGCCAAAATTGTTGTAGTAAATTAAAAACGGCCCTTTTAAGGGCCGTTTTTGCATCTAAAACTTATTCGCTATATTGTTTGTAGAGCGTCTACAAAATAACTATTAAATCGACCTCGAATTCTTTTGTACTTTAGGTATATACTCATTTCATTATAAAAGCTTTAGGGACAGTTAAATGGCCGATAACCTTCGCGTTATATTTGCAGGACTTGCCGATAACGTTGACATAAAAACAGCATGTACAAATTTAGCTGCAAAATTAAAAACGTCAGATGAAAAAGTAGCTCTTTTTTTTAAAGGTAAGCCACTGTTTGCACCAAGCGATAAAGACAAAGCGTTAAAACAGGCTAAGTTACTAGCAGGCTTAGGCATTAAAAGTAAGCTTCAAGCTGTTTCAAACATCACTCAAAATGGCTCAAACCCTGCTGCAAATAACAACCAACGTGATGAACGTATTTTTGATGCACTCGATTACATCACTAGCAGCTTAATACGCCTTGAAGAAAAGCTAGATGAGCTAGAGCAACGCCTTCCTGAAGCTCAATTAAATACACCAGACGAAAGTGTAGACGAATGGCAAAATGACGACCTAATGCTAGATGAGGATTTAGCGACTCCTAAAAAACGCAGTAACTTACTTTTATATTCATTGATTGCAACTGCCACCATTTTGCTAGTCGTACTGGCTGTTTTTTTAATTTTTCCCGATTTATTCTCTTTTTAAAAATGGCTAATTAGTTTAATGAGCAATAAACGCGCACAAATAAGAGCGGAAATTCGTAACACCCGTAAAAACTTGTCAAATAATCAGCAAATAATTGCTGCGCAATCGCTAAAAATGAATTTTATTCAACACTTGAAAAGCGAAAAAACAACGAACTCAAAGCATATTGCCATTTACTTAAGTAACGATGGGGAGCTAGACACTTCATTGTTAATTAAAGAATTATGGAACTTAAACCATGCTGTTTACCTACCCATAATACACCCATTCAATGGCGCTAATTTACTATTTCAGCGCTATGAGAAAAACTCACCCATGAGGGCAAATCGCTATGGTATCTTGGAGCCTAAGCTGAACTGCTCTCAAATATGCCCATTACCAGTGCTTGATTACCTCCTTATGCCATTAGTTGCATTTGATAAACAAGGTAATCGCCTAGGAATGGGAGGTGGGTTTTACGACCGGACATTGGCGCGTTTACACGAACAAAATTGGCAAAAACCACAACTAATTGGCCTTGCACATGAATGCCAAAAAGTTGAGGCCCTACCAATCGAGTCGTGGGACGTACCACTTAAAACCATTATCACCCCAGATAAAACATACTGTTGGTAACAATTAAATTTGATTACTAACCGCATATTTCTGACATACATGAGCACAAAGCAATGACACAAGACGAATTAAAAAAAGCAGCTGCTTGGGCAGCACTCGAGTTTGTAAAAGAAAACACTATTGTAGGTGTGGGTACAGGCTCTACTGTTAATCACTTTATTGATGCCCTTGGCTCAGTAAAGGACACTATTGTAGGCGCTGTATCAAGCTCAGAAGCCTCAACCGCGCGCCTACAAGCGTTAGGTATTGAAGTATTTGAGCTTAATAACGTTGCTGCTTTAGATGTATACGTTGACGGTGCTGACGAAATAAATGCTCAAAACGAAATGATTAAAGGTGGCGGTGCAGCCCTCACTCGCGAAAAAATAGTAGCCGCAGTAGCTAAACAATTTGTGTGCATTGTAGATGACACCAAATTAGTAAAAACATTAGGCGACTTCCCGCTTCCGGTAGAAGTTATTCCAATGGCTCGCAGCTACGTTGCTCGAGAATTATTAAAGCTTGGTGGTGACCCTGTTTATCGCCAAGGCGTAGTTACCGATAACGGTAACGTTATATTAGATGTATTTAACTTAAAAATTACCAATGCTAAACAACTTGAAGCACAAATAAATTCAATTGTTGGCGTAGTTACCAACGGCCTATTTGCAATGCGTGGTGCTGATAAAGTGATTATCGGTACTAAAAATGGGCCACAAATTAAATAGGATGAGGTTATGAGTAAGGTATCGTTAGCAAAAGACAAAATTAAAATTCTCTTGCTTGAAGGTGTTCACCAAAGCGCTGTTGAAACGCTAAAACGTAACGGTTACAGCAATATCGACTACGTTAAAACATCCTTACCTGAGGACGAATTAAAAGAGCGCATTAAAGATGTTCACTTTGTAGGACTTCGTTCTCGTACTCATATTAACCAAGCCGTATTAGACTCAGCTGACAAGCTAGTTGCTGTTGGGTGTTTTTGTATTGGTACAAACCAAGTTGATTTAGATGCAGCACGCGAACGCGGTATTGCTGTATTTAACGCACCATTTTCTAATACTCGTTCAGTTGCTGAACTTGTACTTGGTGAAATCCTACTTTTATTACGCGGTATTCCAGAGCGTAATGCAGCGGCTCATCGTGGTGGCTGGTTAAAAACAGCAAATGGTTCGTTTGAAGCACGTGGTAAAACATTAGGTATTATTGGCTACGGTCACATTGGTACTCAGCTAGGTATTATGGCTGAAAATATCGGTATGAACGTGGAGTTTTACGATATCGAAGATAAATTATCACTCGGTAATGCAAAACAAGTTCACAACCTAACTCAGCTGTTACAACGCTCTGATATTATTAGCTTACACGTACCAGAAACACCGCAAACTAAAAATCTTATTGGTAGCGCAGAACTTGCTGTTATGAAGCAGGGATCTATTTTGATCAACGCTTCACGCGGAACTGTTGTTGATATTGATGCACTTGCAGAAGCACTAACAGAGAAAAAACTAAGTGGTGCAGCAATCGATGTGTTCCCTACTGAGCCAAAATCTAACGATGAAGAATTTGTATCGCCACTGCGCCAATTCGACAATGTTATTTTAACGCCGCACATTGGTGGCTCTACACAAGAAGCGCAAGAAAACATTGGTATTGAAGTAGCGGGTAAACTGGCTAAATACTCAGATAATGGCTCAACTATTACTGCCGTTAACTTCCCTGAAGTATCGCTGCCTGAGCTTGCTAATCGTAGCCGTTTATTACACGTGCACCACAACCGCCCTGGTGTACTAACGCAAATTAACCAAGCGTTTGCACAGCACGGTATTAACATTGCTGCGCAATACCTACAAACAGACGCATCTATTGGTTATGTAGTTATTGATGTAGATACAGATCAATCTGAAGTAGCACTTAAAGAACTAAGCGCTGTTGAGGGTACAATTAGAGCACGTATTTTACATTAATAAGTACTTTTGATATTAAGAAGGGTCCTTATGGACTAATGCCGTTCACTTAAGGTGAGCGGCTTTTTTATTTCTAGCGTACCGCTGTGGTCTTGGCTTGACTGCACGAGGAAAACCTCGTTCCCTTCGAGGCTCTAGAATTAGGCTTTCTGCCGTCGCATAAAAGTATTTTAATTGACGTGGTATGGCTCCAGGTGTTGAATAAGGTAATCCAACAAGCAACCTCATTATTTGAGCTAAACTACCATTGAAACTCAGTTGGTACGGTAAATAATCACCTTTTAATGTGTGGCACATTTTTACCATCTGATATCGCACCATATTATAAGTAAGCAACACTCCCCACAGCTCTTGCTTTACAAGCGCTGGTAAGCGACTTCTTAATGTTAATCGATTGCCCAGCATATATTGCTTTTGTTCCCGATAACCAAGCTCTATCTCCCAGCGGTGACTGTACAAATCGCCTATATCGGCTGACAGATATCGCATCGGATCTGTCATAGATGTCATCACACTATATGACTTCCCCTTTATTTTTCGAGTCACTAACCTCGCGATTAAGGTGTTAGGCAGCGTTGGCCACATCTTTCTTGCTCTTGGGTTGCTGCTAAGTTGGACTAATTTATCATTACGCCCTAATGTTTGAATAACTTCATATTGCACATTTTTTTTCAGGGGGATTAGCCAATGGCGTTCACTGCCAGTTGTTTGCCATTTATGTAAAAGCCCTAAAGAATAGAAACCTTTGTCGAATAAAGTGAGACTGTTATCGGGTGTGGTTTCTATAAGCTTTTCAGCCAGCACCATTTCATTGACCTTGTAATCATCAAAAGCACTCCCCGTGATTAGGTGGCTGCTTAGCTCCATTTGACACACCATTCTGACCTGTGGGTATTGTGTATTGGTCGGTTTTGTAAAGGCTTCATTGTTTTGGGGTGAGTCATCCGTACGCCAAACAACACCATCGACACCAAGCAAGGTAAGCCCATTCCAATGAGGATGATTAGCGCCATTATTCCAATGCCTTTGGGTGCATTCAAATAAGGCTTTCATGGCGGCTTCACCTAGGTTTTTACGACGCTGAGTTAAAGCACTTGGCGCAACAAATGGCTTACCATCGCGGTCAACAATGTCGAGCATATTAACGACATCGGCCATCGATTTGTCATTATAAATAACCATCCCGATCAACAACCAAGCCATCGATTCTAGGGTTAGTTTTCTTTTTCGTAGTGTAACGGTTTCGGTCAGTGCATAGGCTTCTTCGATAAGAGATAAAGGGAGTAAATCTGCGAGTGTTTCAACGTCATTAGGTTTGTAGTGGTACAGTGATTTTGGCCACCCATTAAGAAAGAAATGTTATGCTGATAAGCATACAAATTTGGGTGAAAAAATGACGAAATTAAAACGCGCAACGTATTCTGCAGCAATCAAATTAGAAACAGCTCAGCTTGTAGTTGACCAAAGTTATACTCAAGAAGAAGCAGCCAAAGCGATGGGAGTGGGTAAATCAACCGTTAGTAAGTGGGTTACTCAATTAAAGCAAGAGCGTAATGGCCA
>NZ_AUTP01000205.1:0-40651 GCF_000498075.1 Pseudoalteromonas sp. TAB23 | reverse complement strand
CAGCTACCACCGAATTTTAGAAACAATGGCCGATGGCCGTGCAGGCGCCCGTGCGCCTCGCGTATAATTTAGGAAAAATACTGTGAGTTTAGACAAATTTAAAATCGCAATGCAGTACGCAATGCCAAAACATTTTATTTCACGCGTAGTCGGAAAATTAGCTGCTGCAAAAGCGGGTGCTTTAACAACGACTTTAATTAAACTATTTATTAAGCAATATAAAGTAGATATGAGCGAAGCCCAATACCCAGATCCGGCTCATTATAAAAGCTTTAATGAATTTTTTACTCGCCCTTTAAAAGACGGCATGCGCCCAATGGTAGAAGATAGCAATATCATCATTCATCCAGTGGATGGCGCAATCAGCCAGCTAGGCGATATTGTTGACGGACAGCTAATACAAGCTAAAGGACACGATTACAGCTTACAAGCGCTACTAGGCGGCTCACAAGATGATACAACACCTTTTTTAGGCGGTAAGTTTGCCACTATTTATTTAGCGCCTAAAGATTACCACCGTATTCATATGCCAGTTGATGGCACACTAAGCAAAATGATTTATGTGCCAGGTGATTTATTTTCAGTAAATCCACTTACAGCGCAAAACGTGCCTAACTTGTTTGCACGTAACGAACGTGTGGTAGCAATTTTTGAAACTGAGATTGGTCCGCTTGCTATGGTACTTGTTGGTGCAACAATTGTAGCCAGCATAGAAACTATTTGGGCAGGTACTGTAACGCCACCAGCAGGTAGCGATGTATTTAGTTGGAAATACCCAACCACTGGCGATAACGCTATCACGCTTAAAAAGGGTGAAGAGATGGGTCGCTTTAAATTAGGCTCTACTGTGGTACTAGCATGGGGTGCTGATAAAGCTGAAATACTGGACGATCAACTACCAGAAGTGGTTACTCGCTTAGGTACTGCGTTTGCAAAAATTAACGACTAAAATCAATCGTTAATTAGAAATCAAAAAACCGCGTTATTTAAACGCGGTTTTTTATTTTTGTAGGCGTAAAGCCTGCTTACGCGAAAAGGGCCGCTTTTAATATTTATAACTGATACTTTACTTACTTATTGGCTTCTCTAAAGCGCAGCGCCCTCTTAGCATCTTTGTGGATAAATCACTTAAAATCTTATTGCACAAAGAGAAGCAAAAGAGGAGTAAATGAGAAGACACCAAAGCATAGAAATTACGAGCTTGAAGCTTAAAATGAGAGATGGTATCTACAAGTCTGGCGCAGAAGTTTAATGCGTTGTAGACGTAGAGCTTGCTCACGTGAAAAGCGCAGCTTTTAATTCTTTAACGCTACATTTAATAATATGCACAAACTTTTTCAATACCTATTTCCCACACTCTTTACACTCTAAATCTTTAATCACTTTAAAGTGCTGTTGTTTTAAAGTGAGCGCATCGAAGGTTATAAACACACATCCCTCTGCATAGCCCAGTAATAAGTTGAGCGTAAGTTGCGCCTGCATAGAGCCTATTACACCAAGTAGCGGGCTAATTACTCCTGCGTTACTGCAATTTATAACCGGTGTAGCTTCGCTTTGTGGAAAAACACAGCCATAACATGGGCTATCACTTTGCCTAAAATCAAAGCCCATTAACTGCCCTTTGGTTGCGAGTGCAGCACCCGAAATTAACGGTGTTTTATTAGCAATACAATAACGATTAACGCAATAGCGAGTGCTAAAGTTATCAGAGCAATCAAGTACGATGTCAGCACCTTTTAGCATGTTAACTGCATTATTCTCATCTAACTTTTGGCAATGCGTTACTATGTCTATTTGATTATTAAGACTCGCTAATACTTTACCCGCTGCAGCGACCTTGTTTTGCCCTAAGTGGTTTATTTTATAAAGCACTTGGCGCTGTAAGTTTGAAAGCTCAACTTCGTCATCGTCAATTAAAATAAGCGTTCCAATGCCCGCCGCAGCTAAATACAAAAGTGCTGGGCTACCTAAACCACCAGCCCCCACTACTGTAACCGTTGAGGATTTAAGTGCTAACTGCCCTTCAAGCCCTACTTCTTCAAGTAATAAATGGCGACTGTAACGCAGGGTTTCTTTATCGCTTAGCTCATTCACGTTTACCAGCCTTGTTAGTATTGCCCTTGTTAATATTAATGTGCACTGCTTATGGCCACTTGCAGAGCACTTATAGCCTCTACGTAATTATCAGCTTCGGTAATCGCACGCACTACGGCAACACTGCCTACTCCGGTTTTAGCTACCTGCTCAGCACGGCTTAAATCAATACCGCCTATTGCCACTGTTGGATAGCTTTGCATAAGCGGTACAAATTTAATCAGCTTTTCAAGACCTTGTATTTGCCCTGTCATGTCTTTTGTTGTGGTTGGGTAAATAGCACCAAATGCCATATAACTAGGGCGATAATTATGCGCACGCAGCATTTCATAAAAGCCATGGGTAGAAAGCCCAAGCCTTAGCCCAGCGTCTTTAATAGCGGCTAAATTAGCAATGTCTAAATCCTCTTGCCCTAAATGCACACCATACGCACCATGTTTAATAGCTAGCTGCCAGTAATCGTTTATAAATACCTGTGCATTGTATTGCTTGCCCAGCTCAACAGCTTGCTTAATGAGCGCATCAAGCTCGTCTTGCGTTTTATTTTTAACGCGTAACTGCGCTGTTTTAATGCCTTGTTGTAAGCACTTTTCTAACCAATCGGTGCTATCAACAACCGCATATAAGCCCAGCGATTTACTTTCACAAGGCGCAAAATCTGCCGCCATATTAAAATCAAGCGGCACATCAAAATCTAGTTCATCACCCAGCCAGCTACCTGGCTCAATAACTTGTGGGTAGTCAGCTAAATTAGTGGGGAACGAGGTCTGAGCAACCGGTCCAATCCCCTCGCCGTAGCGTACTGACTGTTTTAGCCCTTGGTTTATATATGCTTTAGCTAAAATAAAGGCATCTTTTAATGGGTAGTCTTTAGCTAAACACGCAGCAATTACCGAAGCCATGCTACACCCGGTGCCGTGGTTATGCGGTGTTTGTATTTTTTGATTGCCTAACCAATATTCTTCACCACTTTGCGTATTACTATCAATACAATAATCAATGCAGTAGCCACTTGGGTAATCCCAATGTCCGCCTTTAATAACAACGGCTTTTGCGCCCCAGCTTAATAGCTTATTAGCCGCTTCTTTTATTGCAGCCGGGCCAATTAAATACACACCGGTTAATAACTGTGTTTCGTGGGTGTTTGGGGTTATTACATCCACCAGCGGCAGTAAACATTCTTTTATTGCGCTGACGGTGTCTTCTTCTGTTAGTAAGTCACCGCTTGAGGCAATAGCGACAGGGTCATATACAATAACGGGAGGCACAGGCCACTTAGCTTTATAGTGACTTATATGTTCGCTGATCAACTGAATTTGCTGCACATTGGCAAGCATGCCAATTTTTATCACTTTGGCTTTCATGTCTTTTTCAAGCGCTAGTAACTGCGATTCAATAATATCGGTAGACACTGCATTAATAGCCTCTACGCCTAAACTATTTTGTGCAGTAAGCGCCGTAATTGCCGTGCAGCCATGTACACCAAAACTTTGCATTGCTTTTATATCAGCTTGAATACCTGCACCGCCGCCAGAATCAGAACCGGCAATTGTCCATACTACGTTATTCATATTCTTTCCTTCACTGCTGATGCCAAAATGGCATACCCATTGTTGGGGTTGATGGGGCTGCAACGTCTTTTTCCGGCATCGCTTTTGCTTTGTATGCAAAGCGCCCCGCTTCTACTGCGGCTTTAAATGCGCGGCTCATAGTAATTGGGCAACCCGCCCCTGCAATAGCTGAATTTAATAATACCGCATCATACCCCATTTCGAGTGCTTGGCAGGCATGCGATGGCAAACCTAAACCGGCATCTACTATTAATGTGGTATCGGGTAAGCGCTCTCGAATAGTTTTTAAATTATAGCTATTTAACAAGCCTTTACCGGTGCCTATTGGCGCACCCCACGGCATAAGCACCTCACACCCTAGCTCATTTAAGCGCTGGCAAAGTACTAAGTCATCGGTGCAATAAGGCAATACTTTAAAGCCATCATTAATTAATATTTTTGTGGCTTCAAGTAGCGCAAAAGGGTCAGGCTGTAAATTGTAATCATCGCCAATCAGCTCTAGCTTAATCCAGTCGGTGGCAAATACTTCTCGGCACATTTTTGCAAGCGTTATCGCTTCTTTAACACTATGGCACCCTGCGGTATTAGGCAGTATTTTTAAGCCTGTATTTTTTATTAACTGCCAAAAGTCATCACCGGCTGCTGCACTTTGTTGGCGCCTAAGCGACACGGTTACAATTTCAGCGCCAGAGGCAACTATTGATTGGGTCATAATGTCGGGCGACGGATAAAGCGCAGAGCCTATTAATAAACGACTCTTTATTTGCTCTCCATAAATAGTTAAACAGTCTTTAGTTTGCATGAGCTTTATCCGCCTTGAATGGGTGACAGCAACTCAACACTGTCGCCTTCATTAAGTACATAGTTACTGTGCCGACTTTGTGGAATAAATTCGCCATTAACAGCCACAGCAAAAGGCGCGACTGCACCAAAACTTTGAAGTACCTCAACGAGTGCTTTGCTATTAACATTAAGTAGCTCGCCATTAATTGTAATGTTCATTTTTTCTCACTCTATTCGTGAAACTGCTTGCGCCACTAATGCCGGCGCCAACATATAACCATGTCGATACAAACCGTTAATACTAATTACATTACCAACTTGTGATACTTCTGGGCGGTTATCGCTAAATGCGGGGCGTAATCCAGTTTGAATACTAAGTAGTCGTGCTTCGGCAAACCCGCTGTGTACGGTATAAGCCGCTGAAAGTAACTCAAGAGTTGAGCGTACTGTTGCGGCACCATTGTCTTGTGACTCTATTTCAGTCGCACCAATTACATATTCACTGTTAGGTTTAGGCGCTATATAAATTGGATAACGCGGGTGCATTAAACGCACGGGCCTGATTAAACTTACCTCTGGTGCGTATAACCTTGCTACTTCGCCGCGCACACCTCTAAGCGGTTTATCATCTTGAGTATTTTTAGCACCAAGCCCACGGCAATCAATAATGTAATCGAACGGTCGATTATTTATCTTATTGTCGCTAATGGTTACGCGCTGGTTAAATACAAACTTTACTTTGCGTTTGTTGAGCTGTGCAAAGCTGGCTTTATAAAATGCTTGGTTATCTATTTGCCCTTCACAAGGTAAAAATAAGCCTTGGTTAAAACGCCCAGCAAGTTCAGGTTCAAGCATTGTAATTTGTTGGGCATTTATATGCTCGGCAGTGTGATCAGCTAGCGGTTTTATACGCTGTGCAAAGCTTTGTAAATCGCCTTTGTCCTGCTGATGCGCAATGACCAAAGTGCCTTGCTGCTGAAAAAAAACCTCACTTTCAAGTTCTGCAATAATGCTGGGCCAGCGCTTCATTGAATCAAGACCCATTAAAGCTAAATCAGCCTCACACAATACCGACTCAGCAAGCGGGGCAAGCATTGCTGCAGCGACTTTACCGGCGCTATTTGGGGTTTGCTCATCGTCTGCTTCAAACACAGTTACATTATGCAACTTACTTAGCGTAAGCGCAGCTAACCTGCCCGCTAATCCAAATCCGACAACCGCAATGTTATAAAGCATATGCGTCTCCAAAAGCAGTTATGCATAGTACAAGTAGATGAAAATTTACTTCGCACCTCTTCTATTATTTAAAGAAGCGAGGCACAAAGCCTCACCTACGTTTGTATCTAGCTTCTAGCAATAATTGTTTTATACCGCTTTGTGATAAATCTCTGAGCCTGTTTGCTTAAACTCTTCCGATTTAGCTTTCATTTCGGCTTCTACATCAACCATTTTTATTTCAATAGCGTCGCCAGCGTTATTAGGATCAATACCGCGTGTTTCTAAATCTTTAGCGTAATCGCGTACTTCTTGGCTAATTTTCATCGAACAAAATTTAGGACCACACATAGAGCAAAAGTGAGCCACTTTGCCTGATTCTTGTGGAAGGGTTTCGTCGTGATACTCGCGAGCTCGGTCTGGATCTAAACCAATATTAAATTGGTCATGCCATCTAAACTCAAAGCGTGCTTTTGATAAGGCGTTATCGCGCTCTTGCGCGCCCGGGTGACCTTTTGCTAAATCGGCGGCATGTGCAGCTATTTTGTAGGTAATTAAGCCTTCTTTAACATCTTCTTTATTTGGCAGACCTAAATGCTCTTTAGGTGTTACATAACAAAGCATTGCACAACCGTACCATGCTATTTGAGCCGCCCCAATACCAGAAGTAATATGGTCATACCCTGGTGCAATATCGGTCGTTAGCGGGCCTAAAGTATAAAAAGGTGCTTCGTCGCAATGCTTTAATTGCTCATCCATATTGGCTTTAATCATGTGCATTGGCACATGTCCAGGACCTTCAATAAATACTTGTACGTCGTGCTTCCACGCAATTTTAGTCAGTTCACCTAATGTGCGCAGCTCACTAAACTGTGCTTCATCGTTGGCGTCAGCAATCGAACCAGGGCGAAGTCCATCACCGAGTGAAAAACACACATCGTATTGTTTTAAAATTTCGCAAATGTCTTCAAAGTGCGTGTATAAAAAGTTTTCTTTATGATGCGCTAAACACCACTTAGCCATAATTGAGCCACCGCGCGACACAATACCGGTTACACGTTTAGCCGTCATTGGTACGTAACGAAGCAGTACACCGGCATGAATAGTAAAGTAATCAACGCCCTGCTCGGCTTGCTCTATAAGCGTATCGCGGAAAATCTCCCACGTTAAATCCTCAGCCACACCATTTACTTTTTCAAGTGCTTGATAAATCGGTACTGTGCCAATAGGTACAGGCGAGTTACGTACAACCCATTCGCGCGTTTCGTGAATGTAACGACCCGTTGATAAGTCCATCACGGTGTCTGCACCCCAGCGGGTAGACCACACCATTTTTTCTACTTCTTCTTCAATAGATGAACTAACCGATGAGTTACCAATATTAGCGTTAACTTTAACTAAAAAGTTACGCCCTACAATCATAGGCTCTGTTTCTGGATGGTTTATATTATTTGGTAAAATAGCGCGACCACGGGCTATTTCGTCGCGTACAAATTCTGGAGTGATAAATTCAGGAATACTCGCGCCAAACGACTCGCCTTTATGCTGCGCTGCTAATAATTCTTTACGAATTTCTGCACG
This sequence comes from Pseudoalteromonas sp. TAB23, assembly GCF_000498075.1. Lineage (NCBI taxonomy): Bacteria > Pseudomonadati > Pseudomonadota > Gammaproteobacteria > Alteromonadales > Pseudoalteromonadaceae > Pseudoalteromonas > Pseudoalteromonas sp. TAB23. Next base: position 33,407 of record NZ_AUTP01000205.1, on the reverse strand, counting down.
TCCCATATTTTCGCGAACGGCTACGTATTCCATTTCAGGAGTAATAATCCCTTGGCGTGCGTAGTGCATTTGCGTTACGTTTTTACCAGCGATACCACGGCGAATTTTTGGAAGGTGATCAAAGCGAATATGATCCAGCCCTTCATCTGCCATACGTTGCTGCGAAAATTGCGACGTAACAGATTCAAGAACCTCGGTGTCGCCACGGCTTTCAATCCATTGTTCACGAAATTTTGGTAAGCCTTTGCGTACGTCTAGTTCAAAATTAGGATCGGTATACGGGCCCGACGTATCGTAAACACGTAGCGGATCATTTGACTCATAAACAGGGTTTTCATCTGTGCCACCAATAAACGTATCACTTAACGTAATTTCACGCATACCAACACGCACACCAGGTTGAGTGCCTTCAACGTATACTTTATGAGAATTTGGGAACGGTTGACCCGTTAAGTTATAAATATATTCAGACGCGGCAGCACGAGTTTCTCGGCGTGACGCTTTATTTGTAGTATTTGACATGACTTGCCTCATTGCTTAAGGGTTGTCTTGTCAGATATTCCGAGGAATAGAGAAAGATCGTAAAGTAGCGTACATGCTACTTTGCAGCCTAAAATAAACAAAATCACTTTATTGTGCGCATAAAAAAAGACGCACAAGCGTCCTATTTTAGGCAGCTTGTTCCCTACGCAGGTATTAACCTGATCAGGTTCACGGATCCCGCTTTCGCGATCTCAGCCAAAAACTAATTACTTAGCTTTGGCACTCCGACAAGTATTGATATATAAATTCTGTTCGTTAATTTGAAGGTGTTATCCATCAAATCTGCGCTGAGTGTACGTCAGTTAAAAACTGCCCGCAAGGGGCTGTTTTTCAAAAACTTAAAATTATTTAGGGATAAACACAAATGTTTGCTCGCCTTGCATGACTAATTGCTGGTCTTGCATTTTAAGCTCGGCACCTTGCTTTAAGGCTTGTAATAACTGCTGCTCAAACTCATCAAGGTCTTCGCCGCACGACTTGCGCGTCATTCCTAATTTACTGATGGTAAGGTTACTTTCTTCAAGCGAGCCTTCACCAAAAAATTTATTACAGCCAGCAAAGCCGTTTACTTGCAGCGCTTCAATAAAGCTCATTGATGCGTTAAACGAAGGTGGAATTGCTAAACCATCAACACGTGATAATTGCCATTGGGTGTATTTAAGCTGCTCACTGGTAACCGTCCCTGTTGATGCGCAACCAACACATAAACCGACTATAAGCATCGGTATTGCTGCTAATTTCATACTACTACTAACTAATTGTCTAATTAATGTAATTGTAACAATATTTATGCCCTTTATCCGTTAAAAATGCATGTTTTAAATGTAAATTTTTGTTCTATGATAGTTCAAAAGTTATGCGATTAAGTACTAAGTTGTAGTTTTGAATACGTTATCTATTTGCTCAGGTAAAAACGGTCTACCTTTTTCATTAACAGACGTTCCTATAACCAGTGCATTGAGCATTACTTTTTCATCCCTTTTACGTATGACCGTTTGCTTAAACGCAAATTTTAAACGACTAATACGCTGCGGCTCCACAGCCACATAAAATTCATCACCTGGTAATAGTGAATGTTTATAGTCCATTTCGCTGCGCATCACGACTAGGTTAATTTTATCTTTCGCTAATTGAGCAAAATCAATACCGTGTGCGTACAAAAATTCATGGCGAGCATGCTCTAAATAATTAAAATAAACACTGTTATTTACGATACCTTGTAAGTCACATTCGTAATCACGTACTTTGAAGTCAACTTTAAAGGTCATATTAGTAATCCTGATTATTTAACGTATAATTGCCGCGTTTATAGCACATGTGTTTAAATAATTGCTACCATACGAGTCCCTAAAATGGAGTTAAGTAACCCAATGAACTTACGTTTGTCTTTAATTACTGCCGCACTTTTACCGCTGCTTGGTGCACCAATTGCAGCTAACGCTGATGATAGCGACCTAGAAAGAATTGTTGTAACCGGCGATTTTCAGCGCGAAAGCATTCAAACTTTAAGCGCGAGTGCGAGCTTATTCAGCGAAGATGAAATTAATCAACGTGGTGCAAGTTACTTAGACGAAATGTTAGGCAGTGCCGCCAATGTAAATTTTGCATCTGGTGCATCACGTGGTCGTTACATCCAAATTCGTGGCGTGGGACTTCGTTCACAATTTGTAGACCCTATTAATCCATCTGTAGGCTTAGTTATTGATGGTATTAACTATTCTGGTCTTGGTGGCAGCTCATTATTATTTGATATAGACCAAGTAGAAATTTACCGTGGTCCACAAGGTACACGCTTTGGCGCAGACGGTATGGCCGGTATGATCCAAATGGGTTCAGCTAAAGCCACGAGCGATCCAAGTTTAAAATTACAAGTAGGTGCTGGCACATACAACACCCGCGAAGCAGGCATTGCAGCAAGCACAGGCTTAACAGATGACACTAGCGCACGCGTTAGCTACTTTCGCAGAAAGTCAGACGGTTACGTAGATAACTTGTACTTAAATGACGAAACACAAAATCAAGACGAACAAGTAGCCCGCTTTAAAATAAACAGTCAGCTTACAAAGCATTTAAATACTGAGTTAAACCTTTACTATATTGACATAAACAATGGTTACGATGCGTTTACGCTTGATAACAGCCGCAACAGTGTTGCCGATGAACCAGGCCAAGATAATCAAGAAAGCTACGCTATAGGTGTTAAGAATACTTATACGGGTTTTGACGCTTTTGATTTAAATCTAAACCTATCGGCTATTGATACCGAATTACTTTACAGCTTTGACGAAGACTGGGTATGTAACGATACAAGTGAGCCAAAGTTATGTGCTGCTGGCTTACATCCAGATGGATACAGCTCAACCGATTTATACAGCCGCGATCGCGACGATCAGTCTGTAGATTTACAGTTTAATTCTAAAACGGGTAACTGGGTTGCGGGTATTTATTACCAAAACCGTGACGTTGATTTAGAGCGCCAATACACATGGTTAGCAAGCCCGTTTTCTTCAACTTACGAAACGAGTAACGTTGCAGTATATGGTCAAGTAGCGACTCCAATTGGCCCTAAAACAACATTAATTACAGGTTTACGTGTAGAGCAATACCAAGGCGACTACACCGATAGCAATGGCTTTATACAAGACACCGACGACGTAATGGTTGGCGGTAAAATAGCACTTGAATATCAAGTGATTGATCGCACTATGATCTACACCAGCATTACGCGTGGCTACAAAGCTGGCGGTATTAACTCAGAAGCGCTTGCTAAAGCCAAAGATGAAGGCTTAAACCTAAGCGCTGATTTTTTCCAGCAACACACCAGTTTCGACCCTGAATATTTATGGAGTGGCGAATTTGGTGTTAAAGGCTCATCGCTTGATGACAAATTTACGCTTCGCTTAGCTGCATTTTACATGCACCGCGACGATATTCAGTTAAAAGCATGGCAAGTAGAAGGTCAGCAATTTACCGGTTATGTTGATAACGCAAGTTCTGGTAGCAACTACGGATTAGAAGTTGAAGGTAGTTACCAACTAACTGATAATCTATTTTTAACGGGTAGTGCTGGTTACTTAAACACTGAAATAGACGACTTTGTAACGCAGTCTGGTTTAAATCAAGACGGTCGTGAGCAAGCACAGTCACCTAAATACCAGTATGCATTTACTGCACGTTACAACTTTACTAATGCATTTTACGGCATGGTTGGTATTGAAGGTAAGGACGATTACTACTTCTCAGATAGTCATAATTCACAGGCACCAAGCAGCAACTTAGTTAACTTAAGCATTGGCTACGAAGCAGACATGTGGGCAGTTCGCGCATGGGCTCGTAACGTGTTTGACGAAACAGTCCCTACACGTGGCTTTGAATTTGGTAATGACCCACAAGATGGTTACGCAACGCATACCTATACACAATTAGGTGAGCCTCGTGTAGCAGGTGTTACCTTTACACTTAATCTGTAAAGCATAGCCGTTGGCTTTCAAATGAAAGCTTTCTGCAAGCAAATAAAAACACCGCGTTTAAATTAAACGCGGTGTTTTTATTTGTAGGTGAGGTTTTATACCTCGCTTTTTATAAAGTTAAATTACATGAGCGCGAAATAAATTCGCACCTACAGGTTTGGCGTATGTTGTTGGGGTTGATGTTTATTTGTAGGTGAGGTTTTATACCTCGCTTTTTATAAAGTTAAATTACACGAGCGCGAAATAAATTCGCACCTACAGGTTTAGCGTATGTTGTTGGGGTTGATGTTCATTGTAGGTGAGGTTTTATACCTCGCTTTTTTATAAAGTTAAATTACACGAGCGCGAAATAAATTCGCACCTACAGGTTTGGCGTATGTTGTTGGGTTTGATGTTTATTGTAGGTGAGGTTTTATACCTCGCTTTTTATAAAGTTAAATTACATGAGCGCGAAATAAATTCGCACCTACAGGCTAAGCATTACGCTCTTTGCACATCAAACGCTATTACGTCTTTAATTTTTTCTTTATTTGTTGCGAGCATTACCAACCTATCAATCCCCAGAGCAACTCCTGCGCATTGTGGTAATCCATGTTCTAGCGCTTTAATTAAACGTGTATCCATTGGTACTTGCTTTAAACCGTTGTTAGCGCGGTATGTGTTATCTTCATTAAAACGTTTAGCTTGCTCACTGGCATTTGTGAGTTCGTTAAAGCCGTTAGCCAATTCCATATTTTTGTAATAAAGCTCAAAGCGCCCTGCTACGCGTGCATCATGTTCACAAATTTGTGCAAGTGCCGCTTGAGAAGCTGGAAAATGATAAACAAAACACGGTTTTTCTTGTCCTATTGTTGGCTCCACTTTCATACAAAACAATAATTGCAGTAAGGTATCTTTATGCGTTTCATTTTGGGCTATATCAGCAAACCCCTGCTTACATGCTAATTGCTTTAATTGCTCTATGCTTGCTGTTAAAGGATCGAGGCCGAGTGCTTTTTCAAACGCTTGCTGATAGGTAAGTCTAGTTGCAGGCTCGACACCTAAAACAAGTTGCATTAGCTCATCCATTTCATCCATAAGTGCAAATTCATCAAAGCCTGGGCGATACCATTCCAGCATAGTAAATTCGGGATTATGATGGCTACCCGCTTCTTCATTTCTAAATGCTTTACAAAGCTGAAAAATAGCGCCTGAGCCTGCTGCTAACAAGCGTTTCATGGCAAACTCTGGAGATGTTTGTAAAAACAGAGGAAGCCCACCAGCATGCCCTGGACCTACAAATTTGGTATTAAAACTAGCTAAGTGCACATCGGTTACACTGGCAGCACTTAAGCTTGGCGTTTCTACTTCTAAAACATCACGTGCATAAAAAAATTCACGGATGCTACGTAATATCGCTGCGCGTTGTTTTAGTGTTTCAATGCTTGCGCTTGGGGCCCAAAGATCTGCTGACATATTTTCTCCAAAAAAAATCCCAGCGTAAGCTGGGATTTTATAAACAATGTTAAAGCTTACTTAACACGGCTTACGTATTCACCGTTACGAGTGTCTACTTTAATTACTTCGCCAATTTGTACGAATAATGGAACTCGTACCACAGCGCCTGTGCTAAGCGTTGCTGGTTTACCACCAGTACCCGCTGTATCGCCTTTAAGGCCAGGATCTGTTTCAGTGATCTCAAGCTCAACAAAGTTAGGTGGTGTAACAGCAATAGGGCTGCCGTTCCATAATGTAATTATGCATAAATCATTTTCAACTAACCATTTTACTGAATCGCCTAGTGCTTTTTCGTCAGCAGCAATTTGCTCAAATGTTTCGTTGTTCATGAAATGCCAAAATTCGCCGTCTGTGTATAGATACGCTAAATCAGTATCCATTACATCAGCACCTTCAACTGATTCACCCGATTTAAAGGTTTTTTCAAGCACCTTACCAGAGATAAGTTTACGGATACGAACACGGTTAAACGCCTGGCCTTTACCAGGTTTTACCATTTCATTTTCTAAGATACTGCAAGGCTCGCCGTCCATCATAATTTTTAGGCCGCCCTTGAACTCGTTGGTGCTATAATTCGCCATCGTTTCCTCTATTTATATTTTTTCGAGTAATCTACATGCCAATGATACAAAGAAATGAAGCAAATTTGCATAAAAACTGGCAAAAAGAATTAGCAAATGTAGTTACCTGCCCAAAAACCTTGCTTGAAATGGTCGGTTTATCGAGCCAAGTCCATGAAAACGACCTAAAAGCCCGTAGTTTATTTCCGGTACGCGTGCCTATCCCTTTTATAAAAAAAATACGCAAAGGCGATCCAAACGATCCTCTTTTGCTACAAGTTATGCCACGCCATCAAGAATTTTTGACTAAATCGGGTTTTAATAAAGATCCCCTACTTGAGCAAGATAACGACCAACCAGGCCTTTTACATAAGTACAAATCGCGTGTTTTGGTGATGTTTAAAACCGGCTGTGCTGTAAATTGTCGTTACTGCTTTAGAAGGCATTTTCCGTATCAAGAAAACCAACTCAATAAAAAAAGTCTGCTAGAAACACTGAGCTATATAAAATCAGATAGCAATATAAACGAAGTGATTTTAAGTGGTGGCGATCCACTGATGGCCAAAGACGATGCAATAAGCTGGTTTTTGGATGAGCTTGAGCAATTACCACAAATAAAACGAATGCGAATTCATAGCCGTTTGCCAGTAGTTATACCGGCGCGAGTTACCGATGAGTTATGTGAGAGATTAGCAAAATCGCCATTAAAAATTATTTTTATTAATCACATAAACCACGCCAACGAAATAGACGCTGATTTTAAAGCAGCTATGCAAAAGCTTAAACAAGCAAACGTAACGCTTTTAAACCAAGCTGTAATTTTAAAAGATGTGAACGATACGCTCGATGCGCAAATAAATTTAAGCGAAGCGTTATTTGACGCAGACGTATTACCGTATTATTTGTATTTGCTCGATAAAGTTGAAGGGGCCAGCCACTTTGATATTAACGAAGAAGACGCTATAAAAATAATGGCAGAGCTATTAAAAGCTCTGCCTGGATTTTTAGTGCCTAAATTAGTAAGAGAAATCGGTGGTCAAAAAAGCAAAACACCTATCGATCTTAAGCTAATTTAAAACAGCATTTAAACGTATATATTTACGTTGTTACCCAATGATGCTGTTACCGATTTAGCCGGTGTTTGCGCACTTGACGATTGTGCAGCACCTTCAATAAGTGCAAGAGCCGCCGCGCCATCTGCTAACTGCTGCTTTTTAGATAAAGCAGCGCTGTAAAGCTCACTGCCTTGGCCTGAGCCAGAAACAGCGGGTAAACTTGTGCCTGATATATTCATATAACAAACCTGACTTTTAAATGTAATCCAAGTATTATGTCGGCAATGCAGTGCAAAGCTTTAGGAAAACCATGGATTCTATTATTGAACAACTCAATGCCAACTTAAAAATTGTTTACCGTCAGGCACTTGATGCTGACAAAAAACTCGACGAGCTTCAACAGCAAGGTCACGGTAAGTTTAAAGCCTTATTTACTGCCGATTCTGGCTTTAGCTTTGAAGCTAAACGTTTTAAGCCTTACGTACTTGACGTAGCCGCTGATGTTGAAAGCTTATCTAACGATGGTTTTGAAGAAGAAAAACTGAAAACAACCGTTATTAAGTTACAACAAATACTCACGTTGTTAGCTACTTTTAAGTAAAGCTTAAAAATAAAAATGCCGCTATTTAGCGGCATTTTTATTTTCAGTTAATCTAAACTTGGTAATATTTGCTCACCAAACCACTCTGTTAGTAAGCGTTTTTCGTAATAAAATGATTCGTCGCGGCCCATTTTAATTTTATCCATAAAGCCCATATCTTTAAGCTCCACATCAGTATCTTTACTTAGCACTGTACCGTCGTTATCGGTTAACGAATAATTTAGCTTAATGCGTGGAAAATAAATTGGTTTTACTACACGAATTTCGTCCATACCACCATAACGCACATCACCTGCTAAATCTAAATCTGTAAACTCTACGTTTAATTTATAATCTTTTGGCAATTGCTCGGCTAGTTTAGCCATATGCTTTTCGAAACTTGCTGCCACACTTTTGTGATATGAGCTCTTTGTTTGGTTTGACGCTCGCACATCACGATAGTCATTAAAGTCATGCCATTTAACAACAGACTCACCAGCATGGGCAAGCGCAGGTAATGCGATACACATTGTTGTTGCTATTTTTTTAACTAAATTCATATCTTTCTCCAAAGAGGTAGACCAATCACAAAAGTGTAGATTGGAGTAAACCTAGCATTAGCTATTACTAGACTCATTTTAGCACTTGTTTATTAACTATAACTTAATCTTACGTATAAAGTGTTACTTGTACTGAGTAAAATGTAATCAAAAGTACTTAATTTACCGTTATTAAAAAAAGATGTTATTTAAACTATAGAAATTACAGATAAAGCATGTAAATCACCTCTATTTATGGTGAAATTAACTCAATTGATAAAAGGTACCCACGGAGCTTTCATGACTATTTTAGTAACCGGTGGCGCTGGCTATATTGGCTCGCACACTGTTTTAGAACTTTTACAGCAAGGTAACGATGTTGTTGTTATTGATAATTTAAGTAACTCATCACAAGAATCACTTGCGCGCGTAAAAAATATTACAGGCAAAGAGGCCACTTTTTACCAAGGCGATATTCTCGATAAATTCTTTTTAGATTCAGTATTTGCAAAACATACGGTTGATAGTGTTATACATTTTGCGGGCTTAAAATCAGTAGGCGAGTCGGTAGCAAAGCCCATTGAGTACTATCAAAACAATGTACAAGGTACGCTTACGCTTGTTGATGCAATGCGCGACGCAGGTGTATTTAAATTAGTATTTAGCTCGTCAGCCACAGTATACGGCGACCCTGCAAGCTTACCAATTAAAGAAGACTTCCCTGTAGGCGGTACTACTAACCCGTACGGCACATCTAAACTAATGGTTGAAATGATGCTACAAGATATCGCTAAATCAGATGAGCGCTTTGCATTTGCTATTTTGCGTTACTTTAACCCAGTGGGTGCACATGAGTCGGGCTTAATTGGTGAAGATCCTAATGGTATCCCAAATAACCTTTTACCGTTCATCGCACAAGTAGCGGTAGGTAAATTAAAGCAACTCGCTGTATTTGGTGATGATTACGACACAGTTGATGGCACAGGTGTGCGCGACTATATACACGTTGTAGATTTAGCTATAGGACATTTAAAAGCGCTTGATAAAATTGCCAGCAGTACGGGTGCATTAGTTTATAACCTAGGTACTGGTAATGGTTACTCTGTACTACAAATGGTTAATGCATTTATTAAAGCAAGCGATCAAGCTGTACCCTATCAAGTTTCACCTCGCCGCCCTGGTGATATTGCAGCGTGTTATGCAGCGCCAGAAAAAGCACTTAATGAACTTGGCTGGGAAGCAGTGCGCGGTATTGATGAAATGATGCAAGATACATGGCGTTGGCAGTCAAATAACCCTAACGGTTATAAGGGTTAAGTAAAACAAGCTTTGCGCTTACAATAAGTGCGCGGCATCAAGCCGCGCATACCGAGTATTTTAAACACCGAATTCAATTTTATGGCTGCGTCGTAGGCGTAGAGCTTGCTCACGCGAAAAGCGCAGCTTTTAATTACTTATATCTAATATCCAATATTTAATAACGAGTATCTTCGTTACGTCTGCGCCCACTGTCTTAGCAAGTTATGATAAACCCCTGTTAATTGAATAATCTCTGGGCTATCTTCTACTTTGCTGCGCAAACTTTGAATCGACATATCTAAATCAAAGAGTAAACCACGTTTTTCGTCGCTGTTAATCATGCTCTGTAACCAAAAAAATGAGGCTAATCTACGCCCATTCGTTACTGGCATTACACGATGTAAGCTCGTTGAAGGGTACAACACCATACTGCCTGCGGGCAGCTTTACGCTATGTGAGCCATAAGTGTCTTCAATAACAAGTTCACCGCCCTCATAATCTTCGGGGTCATTAATAAATAACGTCATTGATACATCTGTACGAATTTTTACTGGCGTACCCGGCACTTGTCTAATTGCATTATCTACGTGCACACCAAACGATTGCCCACCTTGATAACAGTTAAAAAGCGGAGGGAAAATTTTTGCAGGAAGCGCCGCCGACATAAACAAATTACTGCGCGCAAGTGCTGCCATTATAATGTCGCCAAGCTCTTGGCATTCAGGACTATTTTCAGGTAGCTGTAAGTTATTTTTTGCTTTGGTTGATTGATGACCTGCGGTAATACTGCCATCGGCCCACTGGGCTTTAAGCAAAACCTCATGGCAATACGCCACTTCTTCTTTCGTTAATAGCTCTGGAATTTTAACTAGCATGTGCGCCCTCTCACATTTTCATCAAATAATTAAGGGCAGAGTTAACTCTGCCCTTTTATGCCATACTTATTTTACTCTTAGAAAGAGTAGCTCGCTGTTAAGCTAAACTTACGACCATCACCCGGTACAAAGTGTCCACCACCTAACTGATCAACGTAATCTTTATCACCTAAGTTTTCACCATTAAACTGCAGGCTCAAATCTTTTGATATGTCATATGCAACCATCAGGTCAAAAATAGTATAACCTGGCGCACGAGAACGTGTTGACGTAGTGCCGTTGTAACGCTCACCTACATATTGCGCACCTAAACCAAACGATAACTTATCCGACATATCGTATGTAGTCCAAACACTTGCGCTATTTTTAGGTGTACGTGCAAGCTCGTTACCAATTTGAGTTGCGTCGTCGCCTAATGCTTTAGTTACTTCGCTATCTTGGTAAGTGTATGAAGCAATTACAGTCCACTCTTTAGTAATTAAGCCTGTTGCTGAAAGCTCTAAACCTTGTACGCGCTGTTCACCACCGAGTATTTCATCACTTGAGCTATCTGCAAATGGGTCATCAGTACGGGCATTGGTTTTTTCAGTACGGAAAAGTGCAGCATTAGTTTGCAGGCGACCATCCATTAGGCTCCATTTAGTTCCTAATTCATAACTGCGGCTTTCTTCTGCGTCTAAATCAGCTGCATTTGAACGCGTAGATACCGTTAGCCCTTCAGCCGATGGGTTAAATGAATTACCTGCGCCTAAATATACACTGCCATTTTCTGTAGGTTTATAAACTACTGCTGCATTCCAGCTAAATAAGTCGTCACTTGTAGAAATTAAAGCACTTGGGTTAGCATAATCGTTATGGTAATCCGTAGTGAAGCTATCAAAGCGAATTCCGCCCGTAACTTCCCATTGCTTGTTAAGCGTTACTGTATCAAATGCATAAATAGCTTGGTTTTTAGCTTTAGCTTCAATGCTTGTACCGTCACGGCCGTACACACCCGTAAATGCAATTGTTGCGTCAGGGTTGTATAAGTCGTTACGTATTTCATCTTCAATTAGGTTGTCTGGAGTTGTAGCGACTAATGCGTGACGTGTAAACGTTTCGTTTGCAAGTTCAACACCCACTACAACATCATGAGTAAAGCCAGCAAACTCATAGTTACCAATTAAATCAACTTGAAGTGCAGCAAGTGAATTTTCTGTATCACGTGTTTTTTCATCTGCAAAGGTAATATCAGTGTCGGTTGTAACCGAGAAATAACGCGGTGCAGTTGTTACTGATTCACGCTTAACTTTACCTAAACGACCTTGCACACGTAATGTAGTATTTTGAGAAAAATCATACTCATAACGAGCTGTTGTTGAGTAGGCTTCAATATCTTCGTAATCACGGTAAATATTACCGTAAAAGTTATCAAAATCGACAGGAGAAGGTGAGCGCGCACTATCTGCAAGTTCAGCTACAGGCGTATCACTGTAAACCCAAGGAATGCCGTAATCTGGTAAATTATCTTGGCGTTGATACTCTAGGTTTAAATCAAAACGGCTGTTTGTACCAAGTCCTGTTGCAAATGCAAACGCAACAGCATTTGTTTCATTTTCAACATGGTCGCGACCTGCAACATCACCTTTATCAGTAAGAAGGTTTATACGTAGCGCGCTTGTATCGTTTACTTGAATATTAGTATCAAAACGACCACGGTAATCGTTTTCTGTACCTAGACGTAGCGAAACGTCGTTAAAATTGTCCAACTTCGCCTTTTTACTTTCTAAATTAACACTACCACCTGTTGCGCCACGACCAGAAACTGCTGAACCTGGGCCTTTTGCAACTTCAACGGCTTCAATGTTGTAAATATCACGTGTGTAACCTGCAACATCACGAATACCATCTACAAAAATATCATTTGTTGCACTAAAACCACGAATCGACATGCTATCGCCAGTAGGTGAGCCACCCTCACCTGCAGCTAAAGAAATACCTGAAACATTACGTAAAGCATCACGTAGGCTATCTACGTTTCTATCTTTCATTACCGCTTGGTTAATTACCGTTACAGTTTTAGCTGTATCGAGTAGCGGTTGAGTGTATTTATGCGACGTTGATTTTTCTACAACATAGCTAGACTCAGTTTTAGTTTCTGCTTTGGTTACCGATAGTTCTTGAACATCCTGTGCACTTGCCCAAGTTGAAAGCGTAGCTGTAACAACCGCTGCAATTGGCTTCACGTACGCATTTCCTTTATTCGATGGCTTACTCATGGTTACTCCGTAGTTTTTATTAAGCACTTAACTATTGTTAATTTAAGGTACATATTTAATTTCGGCGAAATCCTACCACTCAAATAACGCAATGTAAACGATAACTGTTATCAATTGCATTGTTATGTGAATTCCTATATTGTATACACACTCAAAAATTAACAGTAATTACGTCCTTGTAATTACTTGTCGTAACTTTCAGGATTGTTGTTAAGTAATGCGAAGCTTAATTAAACCAATTAGCGTAGTTATCGCGCTTTGTAGCACCATGGCAGTAAAAGCCGACACTGTTAGTGAGCTAGAACAACTCGTTAATAAATGGCTACAAATAGAAAATCAAAACACAGAATTAAACACTCACTGGCTTGAACAAAAAAGCAGCATGGAGCAAACCTTAACGCTTCTAAATGCTGAGCAGCAGCAACTTAGCGAGCTTAATCAGCGAAGAAAAAAAAGCACCAGTGAGCTTGCCCAAAAACGCGAACAGCTTGTTACTCAGCAATCAGAACTTGAAAATGATCAACAGCAATTGAACGACCAACTAGCACGTATTTCTGGGCAATTACTTTCATTACAAGTGCAATTACCCCCGCCACTTTTAAGTAGTTGGAAAAACACTGGTGATTTAACCGACTCACAACTCAGTACAACTGACAAATTACAAACAGCGCTAAAAATGCTGACCCTACTTAATGATTTTCAACAACGTATTTCCATTCACGAAATGGCTATTAAACACCCTGACGGGCAAGAAGTGTGGGTAAAGCAGCTTTACTTAGGTGCAGCTCAAGCATGGTTTGTAAGCGAAGACTTAAGTTACGTAGGTATTGGTTTTCCAAGTGACTTAGGTTGGCAGTGGGAATTTGACCCAAGCATTAATGCTGAGCAAGTTGCACTGGGTATTGCTGTACAGCAAAAAAAGCGCGCTGCTGATTGGGTAACACTCCCAATATTAAGTTATGTAAATAAAAACCAGCAAGGGGCTAAATAATGGCTACTAACAGCATAATTGCAGCATTTAGCGCCACAGTGTTACTTTTTAGTGCAAATATTTCTTTTGCAGCTAGCAGTGATGATGCTAAACAAAGTATTTTAAGTGATATTAAAACAGCGCAACGCACTCTAAATAAAACTCAAAATAGTATTTCAAAAGAGCAAGCGTCCCTTGCAAAGCAAATTTTTACCAAGCAGCAATCGCTCAGTAAATTGCGCGCGCAAGCAGCCGTTAATCGCCGTCTAGCTGACGAAAATACGTTAAGCCTTGATCAGTTACAAACCCGATTAGACACTTGGCAACAGCAGCAGCAATATCAATTAAACTTACTTAGCCGTTTTGTGCGCCAAAATACCAGCAACAGTGCTAGCAGTAACGAGTCGACTAATAATCAAAACGAGTTATTAAACCGCGTTATATCGCAAATTAATAATCAAGAACAGGCACTTTACCCACACTTTAATAAGCAATCGATTGTGCTCAGTAATGGCGAATTAAGCCAAGCTAGTACTCTTCAAGTAGGGCCTGTTGCATGGTTTAGTACGCAAACACCTAAACTTATGGGCTTATTAAATTTGGATGATGAATCTAGTGCATTAAAAGTAGCGTTAGTGCAATCAACAAGTAACGATAACCCACTCGATAATACTTTAAATCAAAATGGTGCAGGCTCAACATTACTTACTTTTGATCCTAGTTTAACGCACTTAGTCACGAGCCAAGCTCAACAAGAAAGTCCGCTTGAACACTTAGAAAAAGGCGGCTTATGGGCTATCCCTATTATTTTGTTTGCCTGCTTTGCACTAACTATTGCGCTATTAAAAGCCGCACAACTACTGCGTTTAAGTAAAATTAAAATGCACTCTCAAATGCAATTACAGCAATTTTTTAAAGCTGAAAATAGCAGTGAATTTGCAGGTATGCAGCAGCAGTTATTTAACTTAACGCTGCAAAGCGAAAAAGGCCAAATACGAGACGATCAATTATTTAATCAGTTAATTCACGATAAGCATAAACTCGATAACTTTATTGGCGCTATTGCCGTTACGGCGGCAGTAGCTCCATTACTGGGCTTGTTAGGCACTGTTAGCGGCATGATCGAAACATTTAAAATGATGACCTTGTTTGGATCAGGTGACCCAGAAGTTGTATCGGGCGGTATTGCACAAGCCCTTATAACAACCGAACTGGGTTTAGTCGTGGCCATACCTGCTCTGGTATTAAATGCATTGCTATCACGTAAAGCTAAGGCGTATTACAGCCAACTAGAAGGCTTTGCATTACAGCTTAGTCAACTAGAAAAAGGAGAAAACAATGTTTGAAAAAATCGTTAGTAACCCTATATGCTGGTGTATTCTTTTACTCGCTTTATTTGTATACCAGCTGATTTTTCATGACTTACTACACCTTAAACAATACCAAGCGCAGCGCAAAGGTTACTGGCAAGAGGTTAGCTCTATTTTAACAGCAGCGCTTCCGCTACTTGGTTTATTAGGTACCATTGTTGGTTTGCTTGATACATTTAAAGTAATGGCGCTGGGCCATAACGAGTTAATGAGTGACGCCATTGGTGATGCATTACTAACAACTCAATTGGGCCTTGTGTGCGCTATTCCTGCGTGGTTAATGCAAGCGTATTTAGCGTATTCGCAGCGTAATCCTAAATTACATACATTAAGTAAGCAGTTAGGGTAACACTATGCAATCACGTTTAAAGCACAAGCTAGAGCAAGAAGCTGAGCAGCATATTGATATGTCGCCACTGCTTGATGTTGTATTTATATTGCTAATATTTTTTATTGTTACAACCGTATTTGTACGCGAAAGTGGCGTTGAAGTTGATAAACCACAAGNAAGCCGTATCGGCCAGCCGTCTTGAGCAGCAAGTTATATTTTTAGCAATAACCGACTCTCAACAAGTATTTTTTGATGGTAGCCAAATTGGTGTTGCTGGCGTGCGTAGTAGTGTCGAGCAAATGTTAAAACAGCAACAACGCCCTGTAGTTATTCAAGCTGATAAAACAGTGCCTACTGAGTTACTTGTTCAAGTAATTGACGAAGCAAAGCTGGCAGGCGCGGCGCAAGTTAACTTAGCTACGAAGCAATAATATGCACACGATTGAGTCGTCTCAAAAAACAAAAAACAATCGCCATCCACTTTTTGCATTTGGCCTTAGCCTCATTGTACTTAGTGCTGCATTACTACTTTTATGGCTTGGACAACTTGCCGAACACCATATACAAGACAAAGTGGTTGTACGTGAGATTGCCATGGTGGCACTGCCACCTCCTCCTCCGCCATCAATATCGCAACAGCAAACAAGTGAGCCAATGCAAAGCTTAGCGGTAGAGGGGGCTGGCGCGTCTATTCAAGCCGTAAAAATTAAGATCACCAGCAATTTAAGTATTGTAAAACCCGATACACCTAGCGTAAAAGTAAGCGCGCCACAATGGCAATCAATGAGTGTAAATTGGGATGCATTTAGCTTAAATCAACTCGATGGTCTCCCAACTTTGCTAACCCCCGTTAAGGCCGTTTTACCAAAAAGCTTAACCCGTCGAGGTGTTGATGTATTTACTGTAAAACTCGATGTATTTATTGATGAAAGTGGTAAGTTAAGTTTAATTGAGGTAGTACAAAATCCATACCCTGAACTTAAACCAGCTATCGACAAAATTATTAAACAAAGCCGCTTTAGTGCACCTAAAAAAGAAGGTGAAACCGTACGCGCTCGCTTTATTTGGCCAATCGAATTTAAACCTTAAGCCTATTAAAATGAAAAACATGAATGTAATTAAAACGCTAAAACCATTAACTCGCGCAGTTATCACTACTTTAATGTGCTCACTCCCTTTATTAGGTGTAAGTAGCGTGCATGCAAGCGCCGTGAGTACACCATTAAAAAGTGCGCCACTAAAAGTAACTTTATCGCCTAGCGATCCAACATGGCAGTTAGCTATAAATAATAAATTACTGGGGCCTACAGAAGTTCTTATTGAGCCGACCGAGCGCGGTTTTGCTCGCCAAGTACAACCACTATTACAAGCCGGTAATTACAGTGAAGTTGCGGCGTTATTTAAAGGCCGCGATATAAATCAAGATAGCACCGCTTTAAACTTATTACGTGCACAAGTACTGCTTTCAACAAAAGACTTTAATAACGCTGAACTAGCTTACTTAGCGTGTTTAAAAGCCTCACCTGATTTAGTAAAAGCACATCAAGGTTTGAGCCTTTTATACATGCAACAAGCAAAGTATGACAAGGCGCAAACGCACCTAGTTCACAGTATTGAACTTGGCCAAGCTGATGCACAAAGTTATGCGCAACTTGCTTATATACACGTGCAGCATAGCCAACCTTGGAGCGCAGTAGCGGCGTACCGCCAAGCGCTTATGCTAGCGCCAGAAACAAGCCAATACCAACAAGGGCTATTGTATGCGTTAATTGAATCGGGTGATTTAAATCAGGCAAATGCATTATTAAAAGAATTACTTAATAAAAGCCCTGATAAAGCTGAACTTTGGCTACAACGTGCACAAATAGCATTACAGCTTGATCACAAAAAGCAGGCGCTTGCTGCTATTGAAGTGGCCTTAAAACTCAATCCTAAAGATACCAGCAACCAGCTTTTAGCTGCCCAGTTGCATTTAAGTGAAGGCAGCACTGAACGCGCTGTTAGTTTATTAAAGCAAGGTTTAACACACGCAAATAAAAAACAGCAAATTGAGGTTATTAATACCACGATGCAAACTTTAGGCTGGCTTGTATCGGAGCAAAAATGGAATTTAGCTAAAGATCTAATAGGCAGCGCAAAAAGATTAACTAAGCAGCTACCCCGTGATGAACAAGCTCAATTTTCTGTATACAGTGCACAACTTGCTATGCAGCAAGGTAATACTACGCGCGCTCTTAAAAGCTTAAATAACGCACTTAAAATAAACCCGAATTTAGGTGATGCCCTACTTAGTTTAGCGAGTATTTATCGCAGTAAAAATCAGCTTACCCAAGCTAAACTTATCTATGTTCGTGCACAAGCCCTACCTGATTATCAACTATCGGCATGGCTTGGATTATCGCAAATAGCGATTGATTCTAAAGACTATCCGAGCGCGTTAAAGCATCTTAGAAAAGCATTACAAGCAAACCCGGAGCGCCAAGACTTAATTACTAATATTCGCGCCCTTGAGAATATAGTGCGCCAAGAAGGATAAGTTTATAAATTTTACGCGAGCAAGCCAGGCGTCTCCAGATTAAGTTTAACTCCTTGGTTAAACTGACTTGTAGCCGCGCAGCTTGCTGGCGTGTAAAAACGCAGTTTTTAAAATGGCTTAATAATTAGAAGCTACGCTTCTCACGTGAGCAAGCTCTACGTCTACCGGTAAAATTTGACGCCGTGGTTAAACTGACTTGTAGACGCACAGCTTGCTGGCGTGACGAGCAAAGCTCGTAATTTCTATGTTTTAATGTCTTCTCATTTACTTCTCTTTGTGCAATAAGTTTTTAAGTGATTTATTCACAAAGAGGCTAAAAAGAAGCTCACGCTTCTCACGTGAGCAAGCTCGTCTACAATATATATTAAAGCGTTACCAATTTTGCATTTCGACTATGCGCGATTGCGTGCGTGCATATTCAAAGCTCAGTTTTTTACCTTTATACAAATGTTCAATGTCGGTTTGAGCATTTATCACCAGCAATTTATGGCAATCGTAAAACTCATCTACTAATGCAATAAAACGCCGTGCTTCGTCGTCAAAGATGTGCTCATCAAGCGTTTGTTTTTCGCGCTGGTAGCTATCTTCTATACCGTGCACAATAATTTTACCCGTTGCTTTAACACCCATTTGCGGCACGTTCGATACATATAACACATCAAATTGCGTTGCTAAAAACATATAGTCGTTAGCACTACGAGGGCCTGAGCATAGCGCCATAAAATCTATCATCAAGGCGTTATCGGCTTTTAATAAATAAGGTAAATCGCGGCCATGTACAGTAATTGTATTGTAGGATGTTACAACCGGATACGAAGCTAAAAACTCATTTTCAAAATCGTGATTTGATAAGTTAATAAAATAGTGGCGACTGTTTTTACCGTATCTAAAGCGGTGATCGTCCTCCCCCGCCACGCTAATTATATGGCAGTGACTATTAATTAAATCGATAGTAGGTAAAAATCGCGCTCGTTGCAGGCCGTTGTAATAAAGTTGCTCTGGTTTTGCGTTCGATGTGGCCACCAGCACAACACCTTGTTCAAACAACGCATTGAACAATCTCGCCATAACCATAGCATCGCCAATGTCGCTCACAAAAAACTCGTCAAAACACAGTACACGAATGTTTTTAGCCCACTGTTTTGCAATTAGGATTAGTGGATTTTTTTGACCTTGTAGCTGCGAAAGTTGGGCATGCACTTGCGCTATAAAATGATGAAAATGCAGCCGCTGCTTTTGCTCAGTAGGTAGGTTTTTATAAAATAAATCCATCAACATAGACTTACCTCGTCCTACGGGTCCATATAAATAAACGCCTTTTATTAAGGGCGCTTTCTGCCACCATGATGTGTGAGCTTGAAGTTGCTCGGTTAGCGTATTTAAAGCTTCCACTGCATTTTGCTGCGCAGCATCAAAACACAGTTCACCCGTGTCTATTTTTGCTTGGTAAAGGCTTAAAATTTGTGTGCTGTGCACTGTCATGGTATTTCACTATCGGCTATAATCGCGCCCATTGTAGCCGACTAAAAATGTGAACCAAAATGAAATTCCCTTGCCGCCTAGATAAATTTATTAGCCACTTAGCTGAAATACCGCGCACGCAAGCCCGCGCGAGTATAAAGCGAAAAGAAGTAAGCGTTAATGGCGAAGTAATCACATCACATAATTTTCAGCTAACCCAGCAAGATGAAGTACTGCACCAAGGTACGCCTTTGGTATTTTTAGGTAAACGCTATTACATGCTAAATAAACCTGTTGGCTATGTATGTGCTAACAGTGACGAGCTACATAAAACCGTTTTTGACTTACTTGATGAGCCAAATATGAGCGACTTTCACGTGGCAGGTCGCCTTGATATAGATACTACAGGGTTAGTTATTATTACTAATGATGGCGATTGGTCACATAAAATCACGTCACCTAAAAGCAATAAATTTAAAACCTACCTAGTCGAAACTCAAGAGCCTATTACCGATGAAGCACTTGAGCAATTACGAACGGGTGTCATGCTGCATAATGAAAAAGATTTAACCCGCCCAGCTATAGCAGAGAGACTTGCTAATTACGGACTGCGTTTATCAATAAGTGAAGGTAAGTATCATCAGGTTAAGCGTATGCTTTACGCGGTAGACAACAAAGTAGTTGAGCTACATCGCGAGCAGATTGCGGGAATTACCCTAGATGAAAACTTGGCTAGCGGTGATTATCGATTATTAACAACTCAAGAAATTAAGCTATAAAAGCGCTTTAAAGGAGCCTAAGGCTTGGATTCTTAGTTGAAACAATATAGCCAAACTTTTACTTGAGCCTGTTGGCTTGCTCTACTAAAATAGCGCCCTTCAAAATCACTAAGGTCGGCCGTGTTAGTTAACTACAATCCCCCTATGAGTCCGTATTTAACAATACTTTTTCAGGATGACGACTTACTTATCGTTAATAAGCCAAGTGAGTTATTAACTGTCCCAGGTAAAGATCCTAAACATGCCGACAGCTTAATTAATCGCGTTAATCGTGTTTTTCCAACAGCACGAATAGTACACCGCTTAGATATGGCCACCTCTGGCATACTCTGCCTTGCCATGAATAAAGCCGCGCACAGACATTTAAGTATGCAGTTTCAAGAGCGCGAAACAGCCAAACGTTATATAGCACGTGTATACGGACACCTTGAATCTGAAACAGGATCAGTAGATTTACCCCTTATTTGTGATTGGCCTAATCGCCCAAAACAAATGGTTGATCACGACAGAGGTAAACCTTCGCTTACGCATTTTAAAATACTAGAGCGTGAAGAAAATGCAACCCGTGTAGAGCTAACCCCCATCACTGGTCGCTCGCATCAACTACGTGTGCATATGCTAAGCCTTGGTCACCCTATTTTAGGTGATAGACTTTACGCCCATAAAGAGGCACTTGCTGCCGCTCCTCGCTTACAATTACATGCACAAATGCTGAAGTTGAAGCACCCAACCACTGAGCAAGTACTTACTTTTGAAGCCGAGCCTGAATTTTAACTGGCTCATATACGTCGTAAATTATTAAACTTTTAGATAACTTTGCCGATACCTAACTAATTGTCATTAGTTAGGTGCGTTATGCTATTTTCACGGTTTTTAAAAGGCGCTTTTTATATACAGCTCAGCTGTGCGCTACTTTTAGCTAACCCTATCAGCGCGGCGGAACATATTGCCCCACCTAGCCTATCAAGTATTGAAAATAGCGACATTGAGCGACTTCTTCCAAGCGATGAAATAAAACCAATATTAGCGGGTGAAACAGAATTTTTAAGTCTTTATAGCGAATATATGAGCGCTGATTTTAGAGGAGTAGTATTACTTATACCCGATTGGCACTCTTCACCTACCAATAACTCAGGCATGAGTTACTTGCGTAAAGAGCTTAATAATTTAGGTTACAGCACCTACGCAATGACAGTGCCCGACATTGATTGGCAAACTAGTAAAATGGCAAAAACAACGCCCAGCGAAACCGAAGCTGCGCCGAGTAACACCGAGGAACCTGCATCACCCGACACAACAGCAAACGCCCAATCGCAGCCTGCAAAAGTAAAAGAAGAACCTCATTACGTTAATGCAATTGAAAAAGTAACCGATGACATACTTGATAACTACAAAATAAATCTCATTTCTCGCTTTAATGCGCTGTATCAAACCGCTATGGAAGATTCGAGTAATATAGTGGTTATAGCACAAGGCACGAGTGCGGGTGTGTTGTTGGAGTACTATGCAGATTTTCCAGATGAGAGACTAGATGCGTTTATCAGTTTAAGCAGTTATCTACCTAATACCAAGCGTAACGAAAGCTTGAGCCAAACGGCATCACTTGTTGCACCCGCTTTGCTTGATATTTACTACGCAAATGACAGCACAGACATTTTAATGAGCCTTAAAAATCGTCAGCGCTGGGTTAACCGAAATGCAAAGTTTGATTACCGCCAACGCAAGTTGTTTGGCCTGCGCGATCAACCCGATCAACACGCACGCCTAACAAAAGAAATAGACGGTTTTTTACGCCGACTTTTTTAAATACTCATAAGCAGCTTGAATATCTTGGCTCTTTTTAACAGCCAGCTCCATCATGTGCTTTGGTAGGCCTTGCGACACTAACTTATCAGGGTGGTGTTGCGACATAAGTTTACGGTACGCTACTTTTATATCACGCTGCGTTGCATCGCTATTTAAACCTAATAACGCCAATGCTTGCGCACGGTTCATGTTATTATTTGGCGGTACATGGTGCCCAGAACCTTCACGGTAACTACTACTTTGACCTTGGTTTTGTTGCTGCTGATTAAACTGCTGTTGTTGCTTTCTAAAGTTAAACTCTGCTTGGTAGCGCTTTAATACAAATGCAAAACGTGTTTTAGAAATACCTAACTGTTTACTTACTTCTGCTAATAATTGCTTTTCTTGTTCGGCTAATACCCCGTCAGAAAATGCCATTTGAATTTGTATTTCTAAAAACAACTGTATTAGATCGTTTCGTTTAGCAAAGCGTTCTTTAAAATCGTGTACTGTTTCTTTAAGTGAAAAGTCGCTCTCTTTACCTGACTGAAATGCATGTTGGGCTTCGCGGCGTTCTTCGCCCTTTAAGCCCATTTCATCCATAAACAAGTTAGCTGCTTTTATATGTACTTCGCTAACTCGACCATTCGACTTCGCAATGTGCCCCATAACAGCAAAGCAACTTGAAAAGAACAAAGCTTGGCGCTCATTCACGTCGTCACCACTAAATAAGCTAGAAAAACCGCCTGCTTTATCAAAGTTATTTTTTAAACTTTTATCAAATAAATGACCTAGGTATAAACCCAAAATAGCACCAAATATTTTGCCAAACATAAAGCCAAAACAAAAACCGAGAATTTTTCCCCACATCTATAATACTGCCTTCTTAAAAATTGAGTTGTTACGCCTCAAGGCGCGTGTTTAATTGGTTTAAACGCTCTGGTGTACCAATATCATCCCACTGCCCTATATAGAGCTCAGTAGAGACTAAATGTTCATTTAGCTTTTCACGTAAAATAGGCCCTAAAGGGCGAATACCTTGCGTTAATCCTTTAAAAAAATCAGCCTGATAGCGGCCAATCCCCGAAAAGGTATATTTTTGACTCTCGGCCGACAAATGGCTCAATGCAAAGTCGCCATCTGGATTGTGTGGCGGGTTTTCTATAAGCACTATGTGCGCCTCGCCGGGTTGTAAATGAAGTTGCATTAGCGCACTTACATCATAGTCGGTGTATACATCGCCATTTACTACAATGAACGAGTCACCCAACAGCGGTAACGCTTCAATAATACCGCCAGCCGTTTCAAGGCCACTTTCAACTTCTTGGCTGTAAAGTATATTTACACCAAATTGACTGCCATCTTTAAAATAGTCTTTTATTTTATCACCTTGCCACGCAAGGTTTATTACAATATCGGTAATGCCGGCAGCTTTAAGATTATTTATATGGTGCTCAATAAGTGGTTTTTGTGCCACTTTTAACATTGGCTTTGGCATATTTTGCGTGAGCGGCATCATACGCTGTCCGCGCCCTGCAGCTAAAATCATCGCTTTCATGAGCGCTCCTTTGCCAACTTTTCAGTCACTTTTGGCACTATGGTATTTTTTGTCCACTCACTCAATGCTTTAAGCTCTGGGTAATTTGCCGCTACTTCAATAATGTAATCAAGTGTCGGTAAAATATTATCTAAATAACCTGTTTTACCGTCGCGCAAATATAATCGACAAAATATACCCGCAGCTTTTAAATGGCGCTGTAATCCGGTTAAATCAAACCAATATTTAAACCCATCGAATGAAGTGTTAGCCAGTAAATTTTGAGCCGTAAATTCTTGATAAGCAAAATCAAGCAAGCTTGTTAACTCTTCTTGAGGCAGTTTAAAGTAGCAGTCGCGTAGTAGCGATACTAAATCGTAGCAAAGCGGCCCGCGTACAGCATCTTGATAATCTATAATTGCCCACTGGCCGTTACTGTTCATAATATTACGGCTATGATAATCGCGATGAACGGTAACAGTTGGCTGCTCAAGCATGGCCTTTATTAATAGCTCTGAACTTGTTTTCCACATTACGTTTTGCTCTGCGCTTAGTGGCTCATTAATAAAGTCATTCACTAACCACTGGCTAAATATATCAAGTTCTAGTGTTATAAAATCTTCGTTGTACGCTTGCATAGCAGAAGCTGCCGGCGTTTTAGCCCACTGGGCGCTTAAGCTTATTAATGCTTTATAGTGCTCGGTGCGGTTTGCATCATCAAGCATGTCAGCTAGGTGCGTACTCCCTAAATCACTCAGAACAAAAAAGCCCTGTTTCTCATCACTTGCAATAATAGTAGGAAGTAAAAAACCTTGCTCAACAAACACCTGATTTAGCGAAATGTAAGGTTCGTTATTCACTTTTTTTGGATCTGAGTCCATCACTATTAAATGCTTATTATCGTGATTTAAACGGTAATAACGGCGAAAGCTAGCATCACCCGTGATCGCGTTTAAAGTATGCGACTTGGCATTAAGGTGTGTGTTTATAAATTGTTGTAAATTCTCAAAGCGTGTCATTTTATAAGATATCTATTTTTCACTAAGTTAATTAGGTCAATTACTGTAATTGCCATTATTTTCCTTTATTATGTGTATATTATATTAAACACACAGTATTAAGGTCGATAAATGAGCAAAACCTGGGGCATATTGATGCTAAGCGTAGTTAGCGCACCATCGCTTGCCGAAACTGAACTGGCACACAACCTTTGTGGCATTTCAATGCAAACCAGAGCTTGGCAACCACTTGAAGGCCTTAACCTTGGTGAAGTTGATATTCAAGCTGATGATGTTGAGCTACTTGGCACTCAAAGCGCTGAATTTACCGGCAATGTTGATATTAACACCCTTAAGATGAGTTTGTCCGCACAAACTGCGTTGATAGACAAACAGCGTGGTTTATTAAATGCAACGGGGCCAATTACTTATCAAGATTACGTAAGTAAAGTAAACAGCACCGGATTAAATGCCGATTTAAATAATTCAGAAGTCAGTTTGTTAGGCGCCGACTACAGCCTAACCGAACAACAAGGTAAAGGCGGCGCTGAAAAGCTTACTGTTAATCAGTCTGGCCTATTACTCATGAATGCAAGCTTTACTACTTGCCCAAGTGACACCCCAGTATGGGAAATTGAAGCTGACGAAATAAACCTTTCACGCGAAGAAGGTTGGGGCGAAACATATAACGCCGTATTACGTATTCTCGATACACCGGTTTTATATTTACCTTATTTTACATTCCCGCTGGATGAACGCCGTAAATCGGGTTTACTTACCCCGACTATTTCAAGCTCTGATAAATACGGCCTTGAAACAATTACGCCGTACTATTTAAATATTGCACCTAATTTTGATGCCACTATTACGCCTCGTTATATGTCTAACAAAGGGCTACAACTACAAACCGAATTTAGATACCTAACAGAGCAACATGAAGGCTTAGTAGGAATTGAATATTTAGATAGTGATGATTCTGAGCCAGACTTAAATGAACGCTATATGTTTCATTGGCAACAGCAAAGTTATCTGGGTGAAAACTGGCGCGCAAACGTTGATGTAACCAATGTAAGCGATGATAACTACATCACCGATTTAAGCTCAAATTACGCCAGTAAAACCGATACACAGCTTTATCGTACTGGTTCACTTACTCATTTAGGTGAAACATGGCGCACCGATATTAAAGTACAAAATTTTGAAGTACTGGGCGATCACTTAGAGTCATATACTGCAATACCACAAGTTAATTTTACGCAAACTGCGCCTTGGCGTTTTGATAATTTTGACTTTAGTGTGTCAGGTGAAATTAGCCATTTTACTAATGATTCATCAGAAGTGGCCATAGACAGCGCAACTCGTGTACACGTAGAGCCAAAAGCCCGCTACAACTACGCAACGCATGCGTGGTCATTTTTATCAGAAGTGAGCTTATTGCAAACTAATTATAAGCAAAGCGGAAACTTAACAGGCACGCAATACAGCGATACCGTATCGCGTACTATTCCTAAAGTACGTTTGTATTCTCAGCTTAATTTTGAGCGTGACGCATCTTACTTTTTTGAAGATGCTATACAAACGCTAGAGCCGCAAATTCAATATTTATATACACCTAATAAAGACCAGTCAGACATTGGCTTGTTTGATACAACCAAGCTACAAGACGATTATTATGGTTTATTTAGAGACGTGCGCTTTTCGGGTGTTGACCGCATAGCAGCAGCGAATCAGTTTACTTTAGGTGCTACAACGCGCCTATTTGATAAAAAACAAGAAGAAGTATTTAATTTTAGTGCCGGCCAAATATTTTATTTAAGTGACGATGCCAAGCCAACAGAGCAAGGCTTGAACTCAGACACTAATTATAATGCACTATTTGCAGCTCAAACCATGTTACATTGGCACCGCCGTTGGTACCTCGCTGGAGGTATTCAATACGATACAGATGGCAAGCAAATGGTACAGTCAAATGTAACACTTGATTATAAAGGTGATAATAATCAGCTAGTACAATTGAACCATCGCTATGCAAATGATGTCTCAGGAAATACAATCGAGCAAGCAGGTGTATTTACAAGTATTCCTATTAGCGACGAATGGCAATTTATTGCAAGCTATCATCGAGATCTTGAAAACAACAGAAGTATCGAAGTATTGAGCGGATTACAGTATGAATCATGCTGTTGGGCTATCCAAATTACTGGGCACCGCCAAATTGAAACAGATTTAAATCAATCAATAGGCCAAGAACAAGCAACTTTTGATTCAGGTATTAGTTTGAATTTTGTATTAAAAGGACTTGGCAGTAAAAGCCGTTATGATGCACAAAAATTATTACAACAAGGTATTTTTGGCTATCGTAGACCGTATTTTCTTAGTAACTAGTATCACAACAGTACTATCAGCAAGAGTAGTAAAAAGAATATGAATTTAAAAAAATTATTAACATCAGCAGTTTTAAGTGCCAGCCTTTGTCAAAGTGCAATGGCCGCACCAGTAGAAATAGATAAAGTTATTGGCGTTGTAAACCAAGGCGTAATTTTAAAAAGCGAAGTAGACACCATTATTAATCGTGTTAAAAAGCAAGCCGAAGAACAAAACCAGCAATTACCAAAAGATGAAACTCTTCGTGTACAAGCTGTTGAGCGTTTAGTAAATCAAGCCCTTATGATACAAATGGCTGAACGTATGGGATTACAAATCTCAGACAGCCAACTCGATCAAACTCTTGCAAGCATGGCACAAGAGCAAGGCGGTACAATTGCCGATTTACGCCGTACTATTGAAGGTTCGGGCGAAAGCTTTCAAGCTTACCGTGAAGAAATTCGTAAAGAAATTACAACGCAGCAAGTAACACGTGCAAGCGTCGATCGCCGTATTTATATTAGCGAACAAGAAGTTGATAACCTTTTAAAAATTATGGAAACCCAAGGTCAAAGTGCTGAAGAGTACGACATTGGTCATATTTTAATAGATATCCCTAACGATGCGAACGCTGACGAAATTGCTGGCGCAAAAACACGCGCAGATAAAGTTATTGAGTTATTAAACGATGGCCAAGAATTTAAGCGTATTGCTATTTCATCATCAAGCGGCTCTAAAGCACTTGAAGGTGGACAGCTTGGTTACATGGGTATTAACGAAATGCCATCGCTTTTTGCTGAAGCAGTAAAAGGCCAAAAGAAAGGCGCTATTGTTGGCCCTCTTCGCTCTGGTGCTGGTTTTCATATCATTAAAGTACAAGATGTTCGTGGCCTACAAGTTGTAGAAACAACTGAAGTGCGTTCACGCCATATACTAATTAAACCTTCAATTATTTTAAGTGAAGAAAAAGCACGCTCTATGCTTGCTGGCTTTGCAAAAGACTTACGCGCAGGAACTGCCGACTTTGGGAAACTAGCTAAAGAGTACTCAGAAGATCCAGGCTCTGCACTTAAAGGTGGCGAGTACGATTGGACAGATCCAACTACCTACGTACCTGCGTTTAAAGATACATTGCTTTCTCTTAAGCAAGACGAAATAAGCGAACCGTTTAGAACACAGTTTGGTTGGCACATTGTGCAGTTACTTGGTAAACGTGTAGCTGATAAAACTGAGCTAGCCAAACGTAACCGTGCTCACGGTATGTTGTTTAACCGTAAATTTAAGGAAGAAAGTTTTAACTGGCAGCAAGAAATGCGCGAGCAAGCTCACGTTGAAATTTTCACAGCAGACCAATAAATATGACCTTAAGAATTGCTATTACGCCGGGTGAACCCGCCGGTATTGGCCCAGATTTGCTACTCACGCTTGCTCAGCAAGCGTGGGATGTTCAACTTATAGCGATTGCCGATGGCAAACTATTAAAAGAGCGTGCAAAACATTTAGGCTTAACAATAAACTTAATTAAATTTGATGATAATGCCCCCGCCATCGCAGCACCTGCTGGCAGCTTGTATATTCATCAGGTTGATTTAGGGGTTGATGTAGAACTAGGCGTACTAAACGACGGTAACGGACAATACGTGTTAGATACCTTGCGTATAGCAAGCGAAAAAAACATGGATGGCACCTTCGATGCAGTCGTTACAGGCCCGGTTCACAAAGGCATAATTAACAAAGCAGGTATTTCGTTTAGTGGGCACACTGAGTATTTTGCGCAGCAATCAAATACTGCTGATGTCGTTATGATGCTTGCAACAGAGGGCTTACGCGTTGCACTTGTAACCACGCATATTCCACTGGCGTATGTATCGCGTGCCATTACACCTGAGCGTTTAACTAAAGTAGCGGGTATTTTAAATCACGACTTACAAACTAAGTTTGGTATAGAAAAACCACGTATTTTAGTGTGTGGCTTAAACCCGCATGCCGGTGAAGATGGCCATTTAGGTCGAGAAGAAATAGAAACAATCACGCCAACGCTTGAGATACTTAGAAGCGAAGGTATGAATTTAATTGGCCCACTACCGGCCGATACCTTATTTCAAGATAAATACCTATCTGAAGCAGATGCAGTGCTTGCTATGTATCACGATCAGGGATTACCTGTGCTAAAATACAAGGGATTTGGTAAATCGGTAAATATTACCCTTGGCTTACCATTTATCCGCACATCAGTTGACCACGGTACTGCACTCGATTTAGCAGGGACTGGTACAGCTGACGTTGGCAGTTTTGAATTAGCGATCCGCGAAGCAATTAAGCTCGCCCAAGAAAAAGCACAAAATCAATGACCGATAAAGTACATTTAGGACACCGCGCTCGTAAGCGTTTTGGGCAAAACTTTTTATTTGATGAATCTATCATCGATAAAATAGTCTCTGCGATCGATCCTAAACCAGAAGACAACCTAGTAGAAATTGGCCCCGGCCTTGGCGCAATTACTGAGCCAGTAGCCGAATTAAGCGGCCATTTAACGGTTGTTGAAATAGATAAAGATTTAGCGCAACGATTAATTGAACACCCATTTTTGGGTCCTAAATTAACCGTTAACCAAGGCGATGCAATGACGTTTGACTTTGCAAGCTTGGTTCGCGATGACAAAAAATTAAAAGTGTTTGGTAATCTACCTTACAATATTTCGACACCGTTATTGTTTCATCTTTTTGAATTTTCAGATCATATTGAGCACATGCACTTTATGCTTCAAAAAGAAGTAGTAAAACGCATGGTAGCAGGCCCAGGTAGTAAAACATTTGGCCGCTTAAGCGTAATGACTCAATACTACTGTAATGCAATGCCGGTTGTTGAAGTACCACCTGAGTGCTTTAAACCAGCGCCAAAAGTTGACTCTGCGGTTATACGTTTAATACCTAAAAAGCCAGAGCAACGTACAGCAAAAAGCGTTAAAATATTAAACACAGTGTGTTTAGAAGCCTTTAATCAACGCCGTAAAACACTGCGTAACAGTTTAGGTAATTTACTAACTGCAGAAGAGCTTACTAGCATTGGCATTGATATAACGCTGCGTGCTGAGCGCTTATCTTTACAACAATTTATTGATATAGCTAACTGGATTTATGACAACAAGCAGTAATATTGGATCGCCTGTAAAGGTGTCTGTAGAAACATTTTACGTAGAAGGCCAATCTCAACCTGAGCTTGAAAAATACGTATTTGCTTACTCAGTAACGATTAAAAACCATAGTTTATGTAGTGCAAAATTACTGAGCCGCTATTGGTTAATTACCGATGCAAATGGCAAAGAAGTAGTAGTAGAAGGTGAAGGCGTTGTTGGCGAAATGCCAGACATTGGCCCAGGCGAAAGCTATAAATACACCAGCGGTGCAATTTTAGATACACCTGTAGGCACTATGCAAGGGCATTACACGTTACGCAACGAGTTTGGCTCTGAGTTTCAGGCGCCTATTAATGTGTTTCGTTTGGCTTGTCCTAACATTTTGCATTAAGCACTTAAATGGCAGATTATGCGATAGGTGATTTACAAGGGTGTTTTAGTGAATTTAACACCCTTTTGCAACGTGTTGATTTTAACCCAAGCAAAGATCACCTTTATTTAGTTGGCGACATAGTTGCCCGCGGGCCAGACTCCTTAGCCTGCTTAGACTATATTTACCAACACCAAAATAGCATGACCATCACTTTAGGCAATCACGACCTCCACATGGTTGCCTGCTACTTTCTTAACAAACCTACTAATCCAAAAGATAAACTAAACCCAATATTTGAAAGTCCAAAATTAGCGCATTACATCGCTTTTTTACAAACCCAACCATTGGCCTTAGAGCTTATAAAACATAACTGCTTTATATCTCATGCCGGATTAAACCCAGATTGGTCTATTGAAGACGCGCTAAAACAAGCACAATTTGCACAAAGCTGTTATCAATCAAACAATGCTAAAGCGTTTTTTGAACATATGTATCAGCCTCATCCGGAGCAATGGTCAAGCAATCTTGATGACTTTGCAAAATTTAGATACATAGTTAACTACTTTACCCGCATGCGATTTTTAACAAGTGATAACACACTCGAGCTTAATGCAAAGGGTGCAATAACCGATAGCCAAACACTAACACCGTGGTTTAACCACCCCAATATCGCTAAATCTAAACACGATATTATTTTTGGACACTGGGCCGCACTTGAAGGTAGGACAGGTAATCCACGGGTTCACGCCTTAGATACAGGCTGTGTATGGGGTAACACCATGACCCTAATGGAGCTAAGTACTAAAAAAGTAATTATCGAAAAATCCCATCTTTCGTCTAAATAAACTGAAAAAAAACAATACATCTGTTAGATTTATCAATTAATAGTTAAAATTAGTTAAAGTAATTGATTTTAATTACTTAACTTATTGGTACAAACGCCGATAAGTCTTAATTGAAGTACTTTTGAGTGGAAATCTTATGAACCTGACAGTAAGCCAGCGTATTTGGGGTGGTTTTATATTTATCACACTATTATTATTGATAATTGGTGGTAACTCCTTAATAAAAATTGCAAATATTGACCGTTCTACTCAAAAAGTGAACCAACTATCACTTCCAGCACTAAATAAAAGCTCAGAACTACAAGCCGAATTTATTTTAATGAGTAAAGCCGCTCAGGCGAGTTTTTACACTACCTCTGCAAATGAACTAGCCCCCATTAAAAAACAAGTTCTTGAGCAAAAGCAGTTATTCAATACTCTTCATCGCGAACTTCAAGACGTAGTAAAAAATGATGCAACGCTTAACCAAAGTAGCCAGAATGTAGAAAAAACCTACTTAAGCTTTTTAAGCACAGTTGAAAGCTTATTAGATGACAAAAGTAAACAGCTAGCATTAAACAAAACATTAAAAGCACAATTAGAAAATATAGAGCTAAGTGCAGAAGATGCCAATTCTGTCGTACTCGATATTATTGACATTGATGGGTTTGAGCAAAACCACCCTCGTGCTTATCAAGCTGCAAACAATTTAGAAAATAACTTTATGTCAGTGGTAAGTAACAGCACTGATATGCTAACCGTTAAAACGCTTAATACTCTCGATATTGTTAAAAACGAGCAAACCTATTACCTAGAAGAAGTTACACGTACCATTGCATTAATTAAACCGGCTATTGAGCAAACTCACAGCGATTTATACTCAAGCTTAAAAGAAAATGTTGATACTTTAGAAAGCAATATCAAAGGTAGTAGTGGTTTAGCTGCAAACAAAAAACGATTAATCGACTCTATTACGCTAACAGAATCAGAGCTTGCACAGTCAGAGCAAGCCACCAAAATGGCACTTAACCAAATTGACGAGTTAGTTAATCAAGCTAGTGACGTTGCGTTTAAATTACAGCAAGGCGTGCGCAGCGACGTAGACTCAGCTAATTTATGGACTTGGGTTGGTATGATTATAGCCACTCTTTTAGCTGTAGCGATTGCTATTATTACTGTTAGCCGTATTACTAAACCACTTGCTGAAGTTAACCGAATTTTAGATATTGTTGCCAGTGGCGACATGACACAACGTTTAGACGACAGCGCTAAAGACGAATTTGGCGAGCTATCTAAAAGTTGTAACACCTTAATTGATAACTTACGCAGCCTAATTAAAGGCATTATTTCGCGCTCTACTCAGCTAGCAGCAGCATCAGAACAAACATCTGCAATAACAGCGGAATCAAGCCAAGCAATTCGTAATCAACAAGCACAAGTTGAACAAGCCGCAACCGCAACAACCGAAATGAGCAGTACATCGCAAACGGTTAGCAACAGCGCTCAACAAGCACTTAGCGAAATTAAAAATGCTGATAAAGAAGCTGAGCGTGTTAAAGGTATTTCGAATAACAACAAAGCAACTATTGAGCAATTAGCACGTGAAGTAGACGACGCCTCACAAGTAATTAATAAACTACATCAAGATAGCGCATCAATAGGCAGCATTTTAGATGTAATACGCGGCATAGCGGACCAAACCAACCTACTTGCACTAAATGCCGCAATTGAAGCTGCACGTGCTGGTGAATATGGCCGAGGCTTTGCTGTTGTAGCAGACGAAGTACGCTCTCTAGCGAGTAAAACTCAAGAGTCCACTCAAGAGATACAATCAATGATTGAGTCTCTTCAAACAGGCGCAGAAGCTGCAGTAACAGCAATGAGTAAAGGTAAGCAACGTGCGGTATCGTGTGTTGAGCAAACAGACCTAGCAAGTAGCGCTCTTGATTCGATTACATTTGCGGTTTCGCAAGCTCACGATGTAAGTGAAGAGATTTCGACTGCGGCACTCGAGCAACAACAAGTAGCGCAAGAAATTAGCGAACGTCTTGAGTCGATTGTAGCCATCGCAGAGCAAACAGCCGAAGGCGCAAACCAAACTAATATTTCAAGTTCAGAAGTAGCAAAACTGGCCGAAGAGCTTCGCTTGTCGGTAGACGAATTTAAAGTTTAGGTTTACTAAAACGATTAAAAAACCCCGATGGTACTATGTACCATCGGGGTTTTTATTTATCAGGACTTTAAAAGTGAGATGTAAAACTTTACCG
>NZ_AUTP01000204.1:0-24542 GCF_000498075.1 Pseudoalteromonas sp. TAB23 | reverse complement strand
CCGGCAGGCGTGAAGCTTGCTCACGTAAAAAACACAGCTTTTAATATTTATACTTAATAGACTACCTACTTTTGCCTTCACTAAAGCGTAGCGCCCTCTTGACCTTTTTGTGAATAAATTACTTAAAACCTTATTGCACAAAGACGGAGTTTTTCAAGTTAGTTGTCGCATCAAGTTAAATTTTATGCCGCCCGTACTTCTTCTTTTTTCTCTGGATTTAAATCTACTTCATTGATCATCGTCCAATCTCGAGACTTTCCTGACCAACGACTTGGATTCTGTAATTTCGCCATCTCATTTACCTGATGACGTTTCGCTAGTATCGCTTCATCTAATCCTAAATGACGCTGGTTTGGCGTGACAAATTTAATACCGCTGTGCAAGTGCTCATCGTTGTACCAATCAACAAATCCGCTAACCCACTTTCTTGCGCTACCCATGCTTTCAAAGGCTTTCTCAGGGTATTCCGGGCGATACTTTAACGTCTTAAATAGCGATTCAGAATAAGGATTATCATTACTCACAGACGGTCGGCTAAATGAAGGAACAATACCTAACTCCTGCAATGTCGCTAATAACGTTGCCCCTTTCATTGGACTGCCATTATCCGAGTGCAGCGTGACTTGCTCAGGATTTACTTGCTCTCGCCTGCAAATATCTACCATTAAATCAGCCGCCAGTGTGCTTAGTTGTGTGTCATGAACCTGCCAACCAACTATTTTTCGACTATAAATATCCATCACTAAATATAAGTATAAAAACTGACCTTTAACAGCTGTTGGCAAATACGTGATATCCCATGTATAAATTTCGTTTACACGTGTTGCCCTGAGTGCTTTTGGCTTTTTTATCTTTTTATTTGGTTTAACTTTTTCTCTGTGTGTTAATAATTCATGTGATTTCATAACGCGATAAAACGAGCTTTCTGATGCTATCCACACACCTTTATCCAATAGTTTAGGGACTATCTTACTGGGTGGTAAATGTCCATATTCTATTGAATTAACAGTCTTAATTATACGCTGTTGCTCTAATTCAGTTAGCCTGTTAGGTGGTCGCTTTATCGTACTTGTTCGCTTATCTGTCATATCATCAGCTTCAATCCAGCGTTGAATTGTTCTTGCCGTTAGACCAAGTAACTCACATGCTTTTTCTTGCCTTGCCCCTGATTTCTGCGCGTCGGTAATGAGCTTTATCAATTCATGACGCTCAGTTGAGCTGGTTAATCGTCCTCGTTGAAACCCCAAAGCGCATCTGCTTTTTTTTTGAGTACGAGTAAGGCGGCTGTTTCTGCTAACGCTTTGTCTTTACGATTAAGCTCTTTTTGAAGCTGCTTAATTTCTTGTTTGAGCTGTTTACTGTCTGATTTTACGGGCTTCGTTGAAGGCCCTTTAGCAAAATCTTGCTTCCATTGTTTAATATGATGCGGGTAAAGCCCCTTAGCGCGGCAATATTCATTAAGAGCTGCTTCATCTAAACTCGCACATTCAATAATGGCGTTAAGCCTTTCTTCTAAGCTCCAGTCATGAGGGCGTTTTTCTGTTGTCATGTGATTACCATTATTTTTAGTTTCAAGTTCATGGTTTTTAGCAAGCGTGATCCATCGTTGCAAGGTTGAATAACCGATGCCTAAATCAAGCGCAATATCTTCTAGACGAACATCATCACATTGAGATAATGCTTTTTCAACAGCTTGAACTTTAAATTCTTGTGTAAATCGACGTCTCATTTTATCTGCCTCTATTAAAAGTTAGAGGCGACAACTATCCTGACACAGGGGGAAGAGAAGCAAATGAGGAGTAAATGAGAAAACATTAAAACAATAGTAATTATGTATTTTTACTTCTCTAAAGCGCAGCGCCCTCTTAGCCTCTTTGTGAATAAATTACTTAAAACCTTATCGCACAAAGAGAAGCAAAAGAGGAGTAAATGAGAAGACATTAAAACAATAGTAATTATGTATTTTTACTTCTCTAAAGCGAAGCGCCCTCTTAACCTCTTTGTGAATAAATAACTTATAAATCTATTTTTTGTAGGTATAACTTATTAAATGCGTTCACCGCCTGCTTTATAGCAAAACACTACATGCAAGAATGCGCTCGAATTTAACGCATAGTCTATCACCCGCGAATGATAGCTTGCTTCTATATCCCCACTAAAATATCCCTTTTTTCTTCCTTACTTAGGCGTTTATTGCTAACCTCGCGTTAACGTTTTTACTTAAACAAATTTTTGCTAACGGAATAATTATGCTCAAAAAAATATCACTGTTTATCGGGATGGCAATCAGTGCAAATGCTGTTGCTAAAGGTGGCGTATCACCTTATTTACCTTTAAATCAAGCCCCAGAACTTGAGCACCAAGTACAACGACTTTTAGCCGTAAGTAAAAATACACATATTATGAGTAAGCCTTATAAAGCGCACGATATTTATAGAGTGCTGCAAACAGTAAGGCATACTTACCCAGAACTATATCAAACACTTTCGTACCAACTTAGCCCTTACATTCAAAGCGATGCGGGGGCGTTTGCAAAAGTAACACTTGCTGCAGGCACAAAAGATAAAACACTGCCTAACCAACGCGGCCAAACCACTAAAACCAACTTAATTGTTGAAGGCGGCGCTTACGCTAACTTCGGGCGTTACTTTGGTGTAAGTGTTGCAGGCATCGCCAACGAAGACGAAATATTACCTACACAAAGTTTTTTTTATCTCGGTAATAAGTATGCGCAGCTAGATGTAGGTTACCGAGAGCATTGGTACTCACCATTTAACGACAGTGCCATGCTATTAAGCACACAAGCTAAAACAACCCCCTCTATAACGCTTAGCAATGTAGAGCCAATAACCAGCTTTAATATTCGTTACGATATGTTTATTAGTAAAATGACAGAGCAAAGCGGAATTTTAAGAGAAGGAAGGCAGGATGGTGTAGCTAGAGTTTACGAACCAGGCAAGCCATATTTATTTGGCTTGCACACTAGTTTTGCAGCAACAGATAACTTAACAATAGGCTTAAGCCGCTTATTGCAGTTTGGTGGTGGTCCGCGAAGCGTTACAATTAAAGATTTTACTGAAGGTTTTTTTAGTCCTGGTAGTAAAGATAATATCAATAGCGATGACGCTCAAGAGTTAGGTGAAGATTATGAGCTTGGGGATCAACTGGGCTCAATTACATTCGCATACAACAATAGCATTTATGCACTGCCTTATGAGTTATACGGTGAAGTAGCACTTGAAGATACATTGGGTGGTGGTAGAAATAATGCATATAGCTTTGGTATTTATTTACCTTTTATTACTAACAACCACAGCCTACGTTTTGAGCACAGTAATTGGCAAGTTAGCTGGTATAGTAACCACTTATATTTAGATGGCAACCGTAATTCAGGCAATGTCATTGGCCACTGGGCGGGTGATGAACACGATTACAGTGACTACACTCCAGCTAAATCGATGAGCGTAAACTGGCATTGGCAATTAAGTAAAATAGAAAGCTTAAATACCACCATTCGCATGCTTGAAAATAAGAGCGAAAGTTATAAAACAAGTTACGAACTACAAACGGCATACACACGCAAGTTAAGTAAACCAATAATGGGCGCTAAAAGTTGGGGAGCTGAGCTATATCAAGGAAAGGATGTATACGGGGAAACGTTTGCTAGGTTAGGTGTATTTGCAAACTTTTAACACCCTGTAGATGCGAATTTACTTCGCGCTCATATAATTTAATTTTACAAAAAGCGAGGTATAAAACCTCACCTACAACATATGCCACCCTGTAGGTGCGAATTTACTTCGCGCTCAGCTAACCTTACTTTATTTAAGCCAATAAAAAACACTGCCTCAAATTGAAAGCAGTGTTTTTAAATGACTTAAAAATTGTAATTTTATTTATAAAAGTCTTTATACCACTTAATAAGCTCACTCACGCCTTGCTTAACCCCAACCTGCGCTTTATAGCCTGTTGCATTAAATAAATCTGTAGTATCAGCATAAGTTTTATAAACATCGCCGGCTTGCATTTCACGGAAGTTCTTTTTAGCTTCAGTGCCTAGTTCAGCTTCAATAGCTTCAATAAACTTCATTAGGTTTATTGGGCTACCATGACCAATATTATATACCGCATACGGCGCAGAGCTAGAAGCTGGCGAACCTGTTTCAACTCTCCAATCTGGGTTTGCAACAGGTATAAAATCAGCAGCACGAACAACACCTTCTACTATGTCATCAATGTAAGTAAAGTCACGCCACATATCGCCATTGTTGTTTATATCAATAGTGTCGCCGGCAAGTATTTTTTTAGTAAAAATATAAGGTGCCATATCTGGGCGACCCCATGGGCCATAAACGGTAAAAAAGCGTAAGCCTGTTGTAGGTAAACTATATAAATGAGAATAGCTATGCGCCATTAGCTCATTCGCTTTTTTAGTTGCAGCGTAAAACGACACGGGGTGATCAACACTGTCGGTTGTTTCAAACGGTGTTTTTTCGTTTAAGCCATATACAGAGCTAGATGAAGCATAAACCAAGTGCTTAACTTTATTATTACGACACCCTTCAAGCACATTTAAGTGCCCTACTAAGTTAGAATCGGCATAAGCATCAGGGTTTTCTATTGAATATCTAACACCGGCTTGCGCTGCCAAATGTATTACTTTGTCAAACTGCTGTGCTTTAAATAATTCGCTCATTGCTGGGCGTTCACTTATATCAAGCTTAATAAATGAAAACGCTTCATGACTTTCAAACTGCGCTAAACGTGCTAGTTTTAAATTTACATCGTAATAGTCATTAAGGTTATCAATACCGACTACAACATGGCCCGCCGCTAATAATTTTTGACATGTTGCCGCGCCAATAAAACCAGCCGCACCTGTTACTAAATATTTCATAATTTCCTAATCTTTAAGCTGATAAAGTTGAAAGTTGAAAGTTGAAAGTTGAAAGTTGAAAGTTGAAAGTTGAAGACTAAAAGCCTAATCCCAAGTTTCAATAGTTTTCATTAAGGCAGATATCATTTTTGATAACTGCCTAGACTCTTCTATCCAGATTTCTGCTGTTTTTATATCAACCTCACCAATTTTTAAGGCAATATATATTTGTGAGCGAAGCTCACCACAACTACCTTTAGAGTAAGAGAGAAAACGGCAGTAATCTTTAGCTGTCTTTCTCTCATAACCCTCAGCAATATTTGATGAAATTGATAATGCAGAGCGTGTAATTTGATCTTTTAAACCAAATTGCTTACTTGCCTTAAAATAAATAAAAACTTCACAAGCTAAATCGGCAGAGCGTTGCCATACATTTAAGTTCTCAAACTGCACAACGCCCCCTAATATAAATCTGCCTTAGTTTTTGACTTATACTTTAGCCTTTAACCTTTAACCTTTAAACTTTGTTTATTAATCGCTACCAAATAAATCGCGAGTATAAACTTTGTCAGCAATATCACTCAATTCATCGACCATGCGGTTAGATACAACAACGTCAGATATTTGCTTAAACTCATTTAAGTCTTTAATGACACGAGAGTGATAAAACTCATTTTCTTCAAGTACTGGTTCGTAAACTACTACCTCAATACCTTTCGCTTTAATGCGCTTCATAATGCCTTGGATGGCAGAGGCTCTAAAGTTATCAGACCCTGTTTTCATTACTAAACGATACACACCAACTACTTTAGGGCTACGTTTAATTATTGAGTCCGCAATAAAGTCTTTACGTGTGGTATTAGCATCAACAATTGCACCAATAATATTGTTTGGTACATTTGCATAGTTTGCACGTAGTTGCTTAGTGTCTTTTGGCAAACAGTAACCACCGTAACCAAACGATGGATTATTGTAATGGCTACCTATGCGAGGGTCTAAACTAACGCCCTGTATAATTTGCTTACTGTTTAAGCCATGTGCTTCAGCGTAGCTATCAAGCTCATTAAAATAAGCCACACGCATTGCTAAATAAGTGTTCGAGAACAGCTTAATAGCTTCTGCTTCAGTTGAGTCAGTAAAAAGGACTTCAATATCTTCTTTAATAGCGCCTTGCTTAAGTAAGTTAGCAAACACACTTGCACGCTCACTTTGCTCGCCAACAACAATACGCGATGGGTATAGGTTATCGTGTAGAGCTTTACCTTCACGTAAAAACTCTGGCGAAAATATTAAGTTATTAATGCCAAGTTTTTCTTTAATACCTTGCGTAAAGCCAACAGGTACCGTCGATTTAATAACCATAACTGCATTTGGGTTATGTGCTGTGGCATCTTTAATTACAGCCTCTACAGAGTTTGTATTAAAGTAATTATTTTCAACATCGTAATCAGTGGGTGTGGCAATAATTACAAAATCTGCATTTTTATAGGCTGCTACTTTGTCGGTAGTCGCTGTAAAATTTAAATCACTACGTGTTAAAAACTCACTAATTTCGGTATCAACAATTGGAGACTTTTTATCATTCAATAGCGCTATTTTTTGTTCGTCTATATCTAATGCAACCACTTCATTGTGTTGTGCTAGCAACATAGCGTTAGAAAGGCCTACATAGCCTGTACCTACTACGGCAATTTTCATATTAATCCTTTAAGATTAGTTAATAAGTAATAAAATGATTCTATCAGAGTTATAAATTAGGCTCTAGTGAAAAGGCTTTAGCCAAAATGTAAAATCGAATGATATTACTCGACGGTCTCAGAGCTTTACCTAAGGTGCGCTTTTAAAGTGCATTAACTCTTTAATTTATTTGTGAGTAAATCACCTAAGGTTTTTTTGCTTAATAGTAAAATAAAAGTGGTGACAATTCTGATGAACGCGTTCTTTGTAGATTTGAATTTACTGCGCACTTAAGTAATTTACCTTTACAAAAGCGAGGTGTAAAACCTCACCTACAATATATTCACCCAGTAGGTACGAATTCACTTCGCACTTAAGTAATTCATCTTTATAAAAGCAAGGTATAAAGCCTCACCTACAACAGATGCCATCCTGTAGACGCCAATTTACTTCGCGCTCAAGTAATTTTACTTACTCGCAGAATATTGTTTTTCTGGTAGATCTAACTTGCGTCTAAAAAAGTTTATAATTTTACAGTAGTTAATTAGTACAACTAAATAAGCTGCAAAAATAACTATAAAACTATAAAACATTAAAAATTCTGGTATTACAAAAATCTCGCCAATTATACCTACACCTGCAAATACAGATGCAATAGAGCATATTAAAATAAGTGTTTGTGTAGGCGAGCAACCTAAGCGTTGGCATATATGGTGTAAATGTTCGCGATCGGGCTTAAACGGAGATTTACCTTGTTTAACACGGCGTATCATAATTGCAGCCATATCCATTAATGGTAATGCAATTAACCACAATGCGGTTACTGGGCGTATCATAGGGTTCCCTGGAGTTTGGCTTGCGCCAATTAATAGCCAAATAACAGTAAAGCCAATCATCATACTTCCTGCATCACCCATGAATACTCTACGCTCACGGCCTATAAGGCCTAGGTTCATAACAATATAAGGGATCATACATACAACCAATAACAAGCATAAATAACTTAAGCTTTGCTCATTAGCCATACTCAATAAAATACCAATCGCACCAAATGTAACTACCGAAAGTCCACCTAAAAGACCATCTATGCCATCAACCATATTAAAAGCATTAATACAGCCTATAACGGCTAATACGGTAATTAGCCCACCTACATAACCATAGCCCAAGCTAATGTCACCAAACCCTAATATATCTCCAAGTGAAACCAACTCTGCTTGAGCAAAGTAAATCATTGCTATAGATATAAGAGTTTGTATCAGCATGCGTATTTTTACGCTCAAGTCATACCTGTCATCTAATGCCCCAACAATGGTCAAGCCGGCAATGCAACACATAAACAAATTAGCGTGGTTAATCATACCAGGGTGTGAATATATGTATTGCACTATAGTAATACATATAGCGACTCCTCCAACCAAAGGTATATTACCTGTATGCATCTTACGGCCTGAGGGTTTATCAACTAAACCAACTTGCCGCGCCACCTTACGCATAAAAAACAACACTGCAAAAGCAATAAAAAAAGTAAAAAGCAGATCTAAAAACATATAAAATCCATATTTTTTAAAACATGCTAACTAGAGCTAAAAATATAAATAAAAACTTGAGTATTTAGCTAATAACTAGCACTTAAACTGCTTACTTTAAATAAGCATATTATTAGTAATATTAAGTAACATTAAAAGTATTATTTGATGCAACTTAAAAGTTGAGTTGTTGTTTAGAGATCTAAATAAGCACTCTCTAAAGTCTTAATTCTTTGTCTTATCAAGGGCACTACCGAAAAAGTTAGACCAACCTAAGGTATTAGGCATTTTTAGCTTTATACTTAACATACAAATTAGCTCAATGATAAAATCAGATTTATCATTGAGCTATATAGTAATAAAAATTAATAGAGCTAACTTTAAACAGACAGTACAAAATCGTTATATCAAAAATCTATTACGACATAAATTCAAGTACGTTTTTGATGAATAATTAGATAAATCAAATAGAATGAGCAGGTAAGTTTTTAACTACTTTATTGTTTTAATTTACTTACTAAATTTTCAGCTATTGAGGTAACCGAGAATTCATTTTTAAGTAGCTCATATGCATTACAGCCAACTTTTTTTCTTAAGCTTGCACTTTCATATAAACTTACGGCATCTTTCAATAGCTGTTCATCATCACCGTTTATAGTAATATACCCAGCCTGATTTAAGTTAACTAACATTTTTAAGTCATTGCCGCTGTTTACACTACCTAAAATAGGAAGAGACTGAACCATATACCCTAATAGCTTGCCCGGAAAGTTATGTGCAGTATGCTCAGCTGATAAAGAAAACATTCCTACATCCACTTCAGCTAACACTTTTTTAAATTCATTCTGATCAACTGATGGTAAATAAGTATAGTTTTTTAAATTCCACTGCTCAGCAAGTTGGTTAATAAGTTCCACCTCATCGCCCTGGCCTATAAATAAAAAGTGAGCCTGCGTACAGTGCTGCATATTTTTGGCTAAGCGCATTAAGTTTGCCATATTTTGCGCATGCCCAATGTTACCGCCATAAAAGTAGATAATTTTGTTTTGTAATTGTAACTGAGAGCGAAAAGAGGTATCTGCACCCTCAGCGATAACAGGCTTTATATCAGCCCAATTGCGCAAAACCTCTATTGGATACTTATCTTGGTTACTTTGCTTAAATACTTCTATATTTTTTTCTGACATTAAGCCAATAGTATTCGCAGCTTTATACGATCGCTGTTCAAAAAACTTAAAATATTTCTCAATTAACGAACCTTTTTTAATCATCCCTGCATCAATTACCCATTGAGGGAATAAATCTCTTAATACAAGGTAAGACGGGCATTTACAGTGCTTTTTAATATTATTAACCAAACCACCAAAAAAAATAGAAGGCGAGTAATAAATAACTCCATCAAATGTGTGCTCGTTAACATTTCCCTTAATAGCTGACCAAGCTTTAAATGAAAGCAAAGTTTCATTTAAAGCCCGAGTTACTTTGCCTACATCTTTAATTGGGCCTGAACTAAAGCGCCAAACTCTAACCCCTTCAACACTCTGCTCAGTAACTTTTTTTGCTTGCCCTACAGCAGGCGTAATTACTGTTACATTATGCCCCATTGATATAAGTTCAAGCGCCAAGTCATGAAACATCTTAGCGCCTACTCTTGTGCTATCTGGTAAATAATCATCAATTATTAGCGCTAATTTCATTAATATTTTTTC
Organism: Pseudoalteromonas sp. TAB23; assembly: GCF_000498075.1. Classification (NCBI taxonomy): domain Bacteria; kingdom Pseudomonadati; phylum Pseudomonadota; class Gammaproteobacteria; order Alteromonadales; family Pseudoalteromonadaceae; genus Pseudoalteromonas; species Pseudoalteromonas sp. TAB23. The sequence goes on along the minus strand of NZ_AUTP01000204.1, from coordinate 14,751 downwards.
CAAACCACGCGATTAACATAGTCAGTATAAGAATGAATAATTCTAACCACCTTATCAGCTACATTTGGCATACTATAATCGTACACTTGACGTAATAATCGTTGTTCACCCGCTGGTTGCGACTCAAGTATTTGCAAGCCTTGCATAACACGCTCTACACCTAAACCAACCATCATTACCGAAGCTTCTTCCATTCCCTCAGGTCGCTCATGCGCTTCACGAAGATTCAATGCAGGAAAATTCATTATCGAAGACTCTTCGTTAATGGTCCCACTATCAGAAAGTACAGCCTTAGCATTTTTTTGTAAGTTATTATAATCATGAAAACCTAACGGTTTTAATAACCTAATATTTTTATGAAACTCAATTCCTTGTGCTTCTATTCTGTTTCTTGTGCGCGGGTGAGTCGAAATTATTACAGGCATATCATAATGCTCAGCAACCGCGTTAAGCGTATTTGCTAAGTTTATAAGCTGCTTTGGAGAATCAACGTTTTCTTCTCGGTGAGCACTCACTACAAAAAACTGACCTTTTTTAAGCTCAAGCTCTTTTAATACATTTGATGAATCAATTTGAGGCATATAATGTGTCAGCACTTCAAACATCGGGCTGCCTGTTTTAATAATACGATCAGCAGGAATTCCCTCAGCCAACAAATAGTCTCTCGCAATAGTGCTGTAAGTAAGGTTAATATCAGCAGTATGATCGACTATTTTACGGTTAGTTTCTTCAGGTACTCGCTGATCAAAACAACGATTACCAGCTTCCATATGAAATATAGGAACCTTACGGCGCTTTGCTGGTATAGCTGATATACACGAATTTGTATCACCCAATACAAGCATGGCCTCGGGCATAACCTCTTCAAGTACTTCATCAACTTTAATGATTACTTGGCCAATTGTTTCAGCAGCATTTTTACCTGCAGCATTTAAAAAGTAATCAGGCTTTCTAACACCTAAATCGTTAAAAAATACTTCATTAAGCTCAAAATCATAATTTTGGCCTGTATGAACTAATATATGTTCACAGTGCTCATCAAGCTTAGCGAGTACTCGAGATAAACGAATTATTTCTGGTCGTGTTCCCACAACTGACATTACTTTTAACTTTTTCATTTTACTCACTTAAAATCTGAAATTTAAAAAACAGCTTTATAAAGCCATTGCAACAGTGTCTGGCTTGTCTCTGTCAAATATTTCATTTGCCCAAAGCATGACTATTAACTCTTCTGAGCCAACATTCGTTATATCATGAGTCCAACCAGGTACTGTTTCTACTATTGTACGAACAGCTTCTGAGGTATTAACCTCGTACTCTTCACCAGTAGCAATCTGTTTAAATTTAAATCGAGCTTCGCCCTTTAACACTAAAAACTTTTCATTTTTCGAATGATGATAATGCCCACCGCGAGTGATCCCTGGGTGTGCTGTAAAAAATGAAAACTGACCAGAATCAGTTGTTTTAAGCATTTCGCTAAATGAGCCACGTTCGTCAGTGTAACTCGGTACATCGTAAGTAAATTGCTCAGGCTTAAAATAGCTTAAATAAGTAGAATAAAGTGCGCGCTCAAAACCAACGCCTACCTTGTTAGTTATTAAAGAGCTGCGGCTTTGTTTAAAGTCACTCAATAAGCTAACAACTTTACCTACTGTAGTTTTGTAAACTGGCTCCACTTGACTATATTCTTTAGGCTCTGAAGGCGTATTGGTTAGTAAACTAACAAACTCATGGCAAACATCATCTATATAAACAAGACTAAGGGGTGCATCAGCATTGTGTACAGTAATTGGTAAGTTGTTTATTGTATTATAACAAAAGGTAGCCACTGCAGAATTGTAATTAGGTTTACACCACTTACCAAAAACATTCGGTAATCTGTAAATATAAGCAGCACTACCTGTTTTTTCTCCGTAAGCAGCAATAGCTGATTCTGCGCCCGCTTTACTTACCCCATAAGGATTATTTAATTCAGCTTGAATTGATGACGTAAGTAAAATTGGCGTACTACGCTTGTTGTTAACAAGTGTATTTACTATTTTTTGAGTTAAATCTGTATTGCCTTGTTTAAACTCATCATCATTTTTAGGTCTATTTATACCGGCTAAATGATATATAAAATCAGCATTTTTTACTTTTTCATCAATACTTATGTCGTCATCATCGCGGGTGATTTTTTCAACATTTTCAAACCCAGCTTCTTTTAAATGCACACATAAGTTTCGACCAATAAAACCATTAGCACCAGTTACTAAAATATTCATTACACACCTTCTGGTACTATTAATTTACCTGCTTCAATATCACGCATAAAGTCAAGTTTACGCAGTAGCTGCTTCATTCCTTCAACATCTAAGCGCTCTGTATTATGAGAGTTATAGTCTTCAATAGTAGACAAATCTTTATCGCCTTCGTCTGTATATTGCGCATAATTTAAATCGCGGTTATCTGCAGGAACTCGGTAATATTCGCCTTGATCTTGTGCAACAAACATTTCTTCACGGCTGCACAATGCTTCAAATAACTTCTCACCGTGGCGTGTGCCAATAACATTAACTTTATGCTCTGGCTTGCCAATCATTTCAAGTATTGCTTGTGTTAACACTTCAATAGTCGCTGCAGGCGCTTTTTGTACAAAAATATCACCATTAGTGCCATTTTCAAAAGCATGTAGTACTAAATCAACGGCATCATCTAATGTCATCATAAAGCGAGTCATTGAAGGATCTGTTAATGTAATGGGTGTATTTTCGATTACTTGTCGAATAAACAAAGGAATAACAGAGCCTCGAGAAGCCATTACGTTACCGTAGCGTGTACCCGAAATAACTGTGTTTGTACCTTCTAAGTTGCGGCTTTTGGCAACAATCACTTTTTCCATCATTGCCTTAGAAATACCCATTGCGTTAATTGGGTAAACGGCTTTATCGGTACTTAAACATACAACGCGGCTAACACCATGAAAAATAGCCGATTCCAGTACATTTTCAGTACCTAGCACGTTGGTTTTAACGGCCTCTAACGGGTAAAATTCACATGAAGGCACTTGCTTTAAAGCTGCAGCATGAAACACGTAGTCAACGCCACGCATTGCTGTAGAAATACTTTGTGGATCGCGTACATCACCAATATAAAATTTTAATTTTTCATTATTAAATGCTTTACGCATGTCGTCTTGCTTTTTCTCATCACGAGAAAAAATACGAATTTCTTTAATGTCAGTGCCTAAAAAACGATTTAATACAGCATTACCAAAAGAACCTGTACCACCAGTTATTAATAAAACCTTTCCAATAAACATGTTATTCCTACACTTATAAGTTCAATAAAATTTTAAGATATAATTGAGCTCTATCCTGAGCACTTGGAAGTTTTTCAATAAGTAACCTCCCTTTTTGGATGAATTGCTCATTTTTTTCATGTTCATTACATGAATTAAAAATAGCTAAGGCTATACTTTCATTATCCATCGGGTCAAAATACCTGGCTGAATCTTCACAAACACCTCGGATAAATGGTAGATCAGAAGCTATAACTAGTGTACCCATTTTTAAGGCTTCTACTGGTGTTGCAGAGAAGCATTCTAATAGACTAGGAAAAATAAGAGCATCAATTTTTTTATAAAAAGTAGGGCATTGTTCAATAGTTAAAGGGCCTGTAGAAATAAAGTCAACTTCAGTTTCAAAACCACATTCAGCCATTTCAGCATCACTTAAAGTTAATAAGAATCGACATTTAAAATTATATTTTGATATAAGAATTTTATTAACTTCGTTCAATCTTTTTAAATTTTTATGAGGGTAATTTCGACCCATAAAACCAATCGTATATAAATTACTTTTTTCTATTTTAATAGGCTTCCATAATTCAGGAGTATCATAAATAGCTGAAACAGTGTTACTAACAACATAAATATCTCTTTTTGAATACCCTCTTTTAGCAATTAAAGCATCTTTGACATGCTGTGCCTCAACAATAAACTTATTACTACGTTTAAAGAAATAGTTTTTCAATTGAAAAATAAGTTTGTTTTTTATGCGTGAACCTATACCTAACTGCCTATAAGCAAGGTTATCGGGGTATGCAATCCAAGGTTGTGCAAAGCCTGTTATCTCAACCCTAGAATTACTTCTGAAGTAAATTGGCCCAAAAATAGTAAAGAAAATATCACATGTTTCAAGTAATGCTTTTGGTAACTCACTTAACCGCGTATAGCCATAGACATTAACCACGTTAAGTCTTGAAAGATTAAAACTTGTAGATAAGTTATCTTTTACAGTCTTTGATATTATAAAATCAAATTGGGTATCACTAAATTCATTTTTATTTATTATTTCAAGAAACTCTGAAATGAAAGATACTGCAACTTGAACTCCACCACCTACATGTAAATTACTTGCATTAATTATTATCTTTTTCATATACTAACTCAATTAGTTTGCAAAACCTTAATGCCATATCACTTGTATTGAATGAATTAAGCACGGTCAAACGAGCATATTCGGACATTGAAGTAACTTTTTTAAAATCTAAATCATTTATCTTTTCCGCTAACGATTTTGGATTTCCACAACGAAAAAGAATACCATTTTTATCTATTTCAAAAGCTGCAAATTCAGGCATATGCAAACATTCTTTATCATGTATCAGAGCAGGTAAGCCATAGTTGAATGCATGTATTAAACTTAAACCAACAGCCCCAGGATAAACAAAAAAATGACAGTTTATGGCAATTTCACATATATCCTTTTCGTTGAAAACCTCGCCGTACCAAATAACCTTTATATTGCTATTTATTTTAGTAGCTTCAAGTTTTAAATCATCAAGCTCACTACATGTACCAATTACATGCAACTCAAAATCTATAGTTATATATTTTAGGGAAGTTAATAAAATTGAAAAATTAGATTTTTCTGTAATCCTACCAATAAAAAGGCCTTTTAAAGGTTGATCTTCAATTGTCCTGACCAGAGGGTAATCAATATTTTTCAATCCATTATTGAGCCCTACTACACTGGGTAAGTGAAGCTCAATAGCCTCTTTATCTGTATAAAGAGCAATACCATCAGAAAGTAACATTAACCTTCTTCTAATTTTAGCTAATATCCCCCTTTTCCCAGCAGTCCAACCTTGCCCCCACCAAATGACTTTAACACCTTTAAACTTATAATAAAAAAAAAGAAACATATAGTTAAGGATTCTACAGTTACCATTAATAACGGCTATATCATCTTTAACCAAGTAGGGTACGCCTAATTTTTTTTGCCAGTAAAACGGGCCAAACTTTAAAAATGTCCCAACAATTTTGACTTTTTCATATTCTACTGATTTAACGTTTAAGAAATCAATTTCTGATGAATATATTAAAACGTCGCCAGAAAAGTTATTACACACCTCTTCAAAAAAAGGTACTCTATATTTCGGTACTGCTGGTTGAAAAAAACACATTTTCATTTATAAATTTCTCTCATATATTTCATTAAGCCTTTTAATATATCCACTAGCCTCTGAATTAAAATATGTCTGAATATTAGATATATATTCTGTGTAGTGAAAATCAGTCATGGTATTAAATTGATGGATTTTTTTTACAAAATCTATTTTACAGTCCACATCAAAACTATCACCTAATTTATGAAAATGTACATCTTCCAAATTTCCTGTCTTATTTGATATCAGGCAAGGTAAACCAAACGATAGCCCTTCCATGACAGCAAGACTATATGCATCTGATAAGCTAGGTAGGAAAATAAAATCACATGTTTTTACAATATTGAATAATTCGTCTTTATTCTTCCGGCCTAAAAATTTAACAGAGGATAGATATTGTTTCTTTTCTGTTATCAATTTCTGACAAATATTATCTATAGCACCTATAAAGATAAACTCAATACCTTGTAGTTCACTAATTGCTTCCAAAAACCTACCGAATCCTTTTTCGAGACAAACTTTACCAACAAACACAAATTTTTTATTTTTATTTAAAGTTTTTGATCTTCCATTAAATTCTAGCCCCAAAGTGCCGAATGGGTTAACTATAAATTTACTCTTGTCAATATATCCAGAATACGATTGTACAATATATTTTGAAGGCACAATAATATGCTCGAAATGAGTGAGCACATCATGATTATGTACATCCCTAAAAAGTTTGACCTTGCTAATACCAACATCATATTTAGCATACTCTTCAGCGAATACTTTTTTAACATATAGTGGGTTTGCTTCATAGCATTCAGCTAATACCACATCAGCTCTATTTCTAACCCAATCCCCATAAGCATACATTGGCCATACATGTAACAGTTTAGATTTAGGTATTACTACAGAAAAGTACAAGTTACAAATTGCATAAAAAAACCTCCCTGTATCAATCCCTTTGGAAATAAAAAATCGATTTACATGCTCAAAAAATGTTATTAAAAAAGATACTTTTACATCACTCTTTATAAAATCTATCTTTTTTACTACTTTCCTCACTATGGACTTTTCATAAAATATATTAAATGTAAAAAAGTTGAAATATATATCTTTAGTACTAACACTTTTAATTCTATTAAAGATATTAAGACTATGATCAGGCCTCGCTACAACACTTATTTTTTTCATTACGTCCACCTAAGCAATAATTTTTTAAAATGAAATGTGTTTTTTTCAAATATAAAATAAAATAAAAATGAAACTAGATATATTATCGTCAATAAAAAAACATAGTAAATAAAACTATCTATAGATAATTGTTTCTGCAAATCATACAATCCATCTAAAGAAAAAAACAATAAAACAATTGGAAAATGAAATAAATATAGTGAGTATGACGAGTCAGACAAAAAGCAAATAACAGCTCTTACTTTCTTAGAATAGTTAATGTCGTGAGTAGATAATATAAAAAAACCAAATGTCATTGCTATAAAGAAATCACCAAAATGACCACCTACAAACACCTTCTTTAATACACATGAAATTATAAATAGAAGAAATAGTAATACAGTCAAAGAAGTATTAAATTCATTTTTTTTTCGAGTAAGTAAGAAAAAAAGCACACCGATAAGCCAGAAGCAAAAACCTAAAATAAAATCGCCTTTTCCTATGAATAAAAATAAAAACACAAGCAATATTGATAAAGTTATAAAAGCAAAAATATTTTTTTTATATACAAAAAACATCAGCGGAAATAACATATAAAACCAAAATTCATATGCTAGACTCCAGAGTGGTCCATTTAACGCATAAACAGGTGATATGAATCCCTGTAAAAATATTGAATTTAAAAAGAGTGTCAGTATTGATTGGCTTTCACCTGAGTCGTTAATAGGGCCACTGTTAAGCATATCGATATAGCCCCCATCTAATAGACCTATATTCAATGAGTTAATATAGACACCGATTATGAATGAAAATAACAGTGATGGAATAAGTACAACCTCTAATCTAACTATTCTTGCAATAAAATATTTTTTAAAATCAAAAACATTCCATTTTACAATTACACTTCCACCGACAAAATAACCGCTCAGCACGAAAAAAACGATAACTGCTTCATGGCCAAAACTAGTTAAAAAGTAAAAACATTTCACTAATAAACCTTGGTCATATGAATCTGCGAAGTCAACAAAAACGGCAGCTCTAAGATGTCCGAGTACAACTAAGAGAGCTGCCAATAGACGCACTAAATCAAGACTAATATTTCTGCTCATAAAAAATATCTCCTTCTATGAATTAGAGGAATAATTATTAATATAAAAAATATAATTATAATAAAGTTATCAAACGGTCCTCTTAGAACAGAAAATATAAAGCAAAATAAAGTACCTATTATTGATGCTGAAAATTTTGAACTTTTAAATAGAACATACGTTTTATCTGCTTTACCTAAAAACCAGCCAAAGAAAAAAAGCACTACAAATCCAAAGTATGAAAAATTCCAAAAAACATCCCCTATTATGGTTATTGGTTGAGACCCTCCTTGCTCATAAAACCACGGATTAAATGCTTTTGAATATAGAATACTTAGTGTTTCGGGCTTGTCTGGTAAAATTTCTCTGGGTATAGGATAAAGTAATGGCTTTATGAAAGAGATTCCATTCAAATATTCAGCTTTTCCAGACAATAATTTTTCTATCATATATACCAGATCATCGAATAGGATACTGAAGTCAGTTTCAACTTCAATAATTCCAATAAATGTTTCAAAATTATCAAACAAAATTGAAAATGAAGCGTCCCCACTTCTCATTGCAATACTTATATAAACAATAATTGATAAAGAAAGAAAAGATGAAAGAAATAACTTAAGTAAGTTTAATTTCTCCTTATATAGAAACATGAAGATTATCATTAGTATGTAACTCAAGTAATCTCTCCTGTCATTGCTTATAAACAGTAGAATAAGGAGGGTGATTAGCATAAGTAATATTACTAATATCTTTTTTCTTTCATTAACAAAAAAATATATTGATACAAACATTAAATAGGCATAGATCAACACAGGAAAAGCAATTGATATCATTAATGTAATCCCAAAGCCGACTAAAAAGTCTATTCCTTCAGGAGTTCTTTCGACAAACATTGCTTTTTCACTTTTACTATAGCCGTAAAAATAACCTAATACTAAAAATAGTACTGCGATGGAAAGCACTATCAAAGCTCTATTAGTTATAGACGAATATGTAGCTGAAGGATTTAAATAAGCGTATATAGAGTAGTGCCCACTAAAAAGCATTACGGCCCGAACCGTCCAATAAAAGCATATAAATGCAATTAAAATAAGTACAATAGGACGGTTATTCTTCATGTAAGAAACTAACATGAGAAAAATAAGGAGTGTATTTAAAGAGATCAAAAAAAGCACAATGATGGCCTATTTTTTATTGTTATATATACAAAGCTTTCTATTTACAATCAAATATTTAACATAGAAAAGCAGTGTAATAAAAAACAACATGTCAATTAATAACATAACGACAGGTACAGAAACAAAATCACTTATGATTAACAAGTTTAAACACAGAATCGCTTGCATATTCAAAAAAAGACAACTGAAGAATCTATATTGTGCTATAGCCATAAGAAGGTTCACTATGGGTTGCCAAAGTACATTCAACATGGAAGCTATCAACATGAAGATAAAATAAAATTCAGGAATAGCCATGTTACTATATTCGTTTTTAAGCCAAAATCGTAAAAAACACTCTCCATACAAGAAGAAAATTAAAAACAATCCTAAAACTGAAACGAAAGTTACAATCAAACTTTTTTTAAAGATATCTATTAATTTTGACTCCTCCTCATTACAAGCTAATTTTGTGTACTCTTGAAAAAGCGGGGAGTTAAAGGCACCAACAAATTGGTTGCTCAATCTAAATAAAACTCGTAAAGTATTAAAAACAACTAAAGAAGCAGCTCCAAACTTCTGATTTATGATAAAAATCAATCCCTGATTATTAATGATAAGACCTAGTTGATAGTAGAATGTAAACTTTAAATCATTCAAAGGTATTTCTTTTAAATTTTTAACTGATATTTTTTTCAAATCAGTGCTATATATCTTATATCTTTTCAACACGCTTACACTAATAATAATAAATATTATTCTCACTACAATAAGAGAGCAAAATGTGACAATAATACTATGATTAAAGTAAACGCACAATAAGATACAAGAAAACTCAATTAGTCTAGCAGTATTCGAAATAGTTGAGCCAATATGGTATACGAGTTCAATTCGATATAAAGCGGTTAAAAAGTTAAAATATAAAAGTAAAGTAGCGTATAAAATACATAATAAATACACGGAATCAGAGGAAAGAAATACTAGTGCTAATAGTATAGAGATTACTATAAATATAGAATTTACTGTTGAAGTTAATGAAAGTAACAATTCCTTTTTCCTACTTAAAAGGTTCGTTATTACATTAAAAACTCCAAACTCCATTAGTACAATCATTGATGGAATAGCATAAAGTACTAACCAATGAGCGTACTTTTCTAGTCCCCAATATTCCAAAAAAAGAGGTACTGATACCAACTGAAATAAAATTGTGACTAATTGCCCATAATAAGAAGAAGCAACCCCCTTTAAAACTCTTTTAATCATTCCTTAAGACCTATTTGAGTACATTACATCTAAACTAGTACATTGTTGTATCGTCATTCTTAAAAGATATTACTATTTGAAGGTTATATTTTAGAAGTTAACCATCTAAATTATAAATTTCAATAAGTTAAATATTTACAAAGAATACAATTTTTATAAGATTGAATGTAACTTAGTATACTGCTTCACAAATAAAGTGTGTTCTAAACAGTCAACTACCCAAGACGCTTTTTATTTGTGAAATAGCTAATTTACACTGTAATAGTTTGTTTTTTAAGCTTAATCAAAAAAACATCCAATAGTTCTCTATAAAGCTATTTATCGCTTTTATATTCATAATTATAGTATCCGTAATACCCATAAGCATTACTGGCTTTTTTAACAACACCGTTAAATACCACGCCTTTTACATCGATACCATTTTGTTCAAAGCGATTACGGGTTAACTCTATTTCTCGCACATGATTTTGCCCAAAACGCGTTACAAGTAATGTAGTGCCTGTATGCGCACTTACTATTGCAGGGTCAGTTACTGCAAGTATTGGAGGGGTGTCAATAATTATTATGTCGTAAGCAGCGCTTACTTCTTCAACTAATTTACTAAAGTTGCTATGCATTAATAACTCTGATGGGTTTGGCGGTATTTGACCCCGGGTTATAACACTTAAGCCTTCAACTTTGGTTGGTTTAGTAACTTGCTCTAGATTTAATCGGCCCGATAGATAATCACTTAAGCCATCGTCCCACTTTAAACCAAACTGGGTTTGTAAGTAGCCTTTGCGCATATCGGCATCAATAATAAGTACTTTTTTACCACTTTGCGCAAGCACGCTTGCTAAGTTAACCGATATAAACGATTTACCTACGCTTGGGCTTGGGCCCGATATGGCAATAATATTGTTTTTAGCTTCCATCATCGCAAAGTGCAAACTGGTACGTAAGCTACGTAGTGCCTCAATTGCTAGGTCGGCTGGGTTATCAAGTGCGAGTATACTTTTAGGCTTATTAACTTTGTTTTTACGGGCTCGATCAGCAAAGCCACTTAGTTTATCTTGATAATCTGAGTGCGGTACACTTGCGTATACAGGTAGGCCTAGCGCTTCAATTTCGCTTGGGTCTTCAACGCCTTTGTGCATTGCTTTTTGTATAAGCACAATAGCCACAGCTAACATACCACCTAGCATAGTGGCCATTACCACTATTAATGCTTTTTTAGGTTTAACTGGCTTGCTGGTATTTACCTCGGCGTAGTCAATAATACGTACATTACCTACGGTACCAGCACGTACTATATCAAGCTCTTGTGTTTTACTAAGCAGTAACGTGTAAATTTGGTTACTTACCTCAACATCGCGCTTTAAACGTAGTAGCTCTTGTTGAGTTTCTGGCAGGTTACCTACCTCACCAACAAGCTCTTGTTTTTGGCTTTCAACCGCTTCTATTTGCTCAAGTATACCTTGGTACGAAGGGTGATCTTTTTTAAACTTTCGGCCAATATCTAAACGCTTTAAGTTTAGCTCTTGTAACTTGGTTTCAAGCTTTACAACTTGCTCAAGCACGCCTTGTGTTTCGAGCGTTATGTTTATTGATTGGCGTTTAATTTGGTAGTCGTTAAAGCGTTGCTCTGCGTATTCAAGCTGTTTTTTAATTTCAGGTAATTGTACTTCTAAAAACTCCAGCGACTTTTGCGCCTCAGCACTATTGCGCTCAACATTACGGCGTACGTAAATAGCGGCTACTTTATCAAGCACTTTTTCAGCGAAGCTTGGTTTAATACTTTGTAAGCTTAAATTAATTATGCCTGAGTCTTTCCCTTTTTCACTTGCACCAATTGCAGTTTGAAGGTCTAAAATAGTATTTAGACGATCTTTACGGGTAATTGTAAACTCTGTACCAGGGCGTGCATTTAAAGTACGTACGGTTAAGTTAAATTTACCGCTTGTGAGCTCCTCGCCCACTTTACCCGATAATATTTGCTCGCCGTCACCATTTAAAAGTGCAAGGCTATTATTTTCTTGTGCTACCAGGGTAAACCCCTGATTAATTGCAAAGCGTGGTACGTCAAATCTAAATACATTTATGCTTTCACCACCCCATGCGTAGCTGTTAGCACCAAAATTTGGCTCAGCTAAATCGCCATCTTCCACTGGGGTAAAAGTACGATAAGCTCGGCTACCTATAAACGGGAATAGCTTAGGCTCTGCTATTACATCAAGCTTTAAAGTGTCTACTGCTTCACCTATTATACTGCGCGACTTTAGTAGCTCTATTTCGGTTACTGCAGCCGATGTACTTTCGAACATNTGCGCCACCGTCTTCAACTTGTATCATGGCTGTTGCTTGGTAAACAGGGGTACTTAATACTGCATAAATAACACCTACAAACATAAATAGCGCAGTTACGGCTACTATAAAATATTTGCGATCGAGCAATGCACCAAGTAGCGCCATTAAATCAACTTCTTGCGTTGGTTGTGTGTTATTAGTGCTTTTATTATTAGCGTTACTAGCGCTGTTATTCGGCTGGGTATTCATTAAATTAGCCATTCCTTATAAATACTTTTGCCAAGCGCTACACGCGCTGTCGATTAATGTATAAACGTGTTCAAAAGCCTCTTGGCTTTGACGGTAAGGGTCGGGTATTTCAGCGTTATTAATCCACTTACCCAGTAAAAACGTTTTACCGCGCGCCTCTGGGTAGCGGGCATGTACGTCGTTCAAATGGCGTTCTTCCATTACGAGTATTACGCTATTTTGTGCAACTAAGCTTGATGTAAGCTGCTGGCCTTGGTGAGCATCCATATGAACGCCATGTGCGAGTGCTATTTGTTTTGCTTTTGCATCTGCTGGTTTGCCTTCAAGTGCTGTTAAGCCTGCAGACGATACTTTAATATTTTTGCCTTCAAGCTTTTGCTTTAAAACATACTCACCTGTTGGGCTGCGGCAAATGTTGCCTGCACACACTACTAAAACTGAATCAAACATTTTTAAAAACCCTTAGTTTGCAGTTATATCGTCAACACTATCTACAGTAGCAATTGACGGTAATAGTAAGCTAATTACACGGTTCCAACGGGCAAGTGGTGCCGATGTTACATATACAATGTCGCGCGGTTGTAGTTCAAACTGCTCAGCTAATACCATTGCCGCTATATTTTTAGCGTGTAACTGGTATACGTTTGCAATAATACCGGTTTGCTCTACGTCACTTTTTCGCAGTACAAATACGCCATTAGCGTCGGCTGTATTTTCGTTTAAGCCGCCTGAGTCACTTAGCGCTTCGGCCAAGTTTAAACCATAACGGTTAAGCGTTACTGAACCTGCTTTTTTAACATCACCTAATACAAATATTTTTTGTGCATCGTTACGGTTTACGTGCACTATATCGCCATGTTGCAATAAACGGTTTTGCGAAATGTCGCCATGGGCATAAAAGTCATCAAGTTTAATAACTTCTGTTTTGTTGCCACGGGTAAATGTAACTGTGCGCCAATCGGCCTCACTAGTTAAGCCGCCGGCCTGGTTTAAGGCATCAATTAAGGTAAGTGGAATTTCGGTTACTGGGTATACACCAGGCTTGTTTACTTCACCGGTAACGTAGGTTTTTTGGCTTCTAAAGCCAACTACTTTTACGTCTACTTGAGGGTCTTCTATTACTCGGCTTAGGCGTTTTACAAGCTCGTTGCGTACTTGGCTTATTGTTTTACCTGCAGCGGGTATATTTGGTGCGTAAGCGTAAGTAATGGTGCCATCTCGTTGTACTCTAAAACCGTCAAACTCTGCGGTACGTTGTACTGCTGCCGGTATTGTTAGCTCTGGGTGATCCCATACGCCTATTGTTAGTACGTCGCCAACACCTAGTTTGTATTCGTAGTTACTTACGTTTAAACCATCGGTGCTTGAAATTGGTTTAGCTGCTATACGCGCTTGGTTTTGTTTATTTATTAGTAGCGAGTCGATTATTTGAATGTTTACTTTTTCGAGATCTTGTTCGAGGTTTTGTGTTTGCTCGCCTGAGTCTATACCTTCAAAGTGGCTGCCTGGTACTATTGTACAGCCGGTCATGCTTAGTATTGCGAGTATTGATGCGAGTGATTTACAGCTTAACGCCATTGTAGAATCCCAAAATTATTTTAATATTGCACTTACTCACCAACCTTGGTGAGCACTTGTATTTTAGCCGACTAATTAAAGCATGTGCACTATTGTGAAGCAATAGCCTTTGCTTTGTAAAAGCTTTGTTACTAAGTTTTTAATTAGCACTGAAATTATATCAGTATTTTCATAAGGTCTTTATGAATAAATTTAATTGATAGCCGTTTTTAGTAAAGCACTTAACGCATTCATCACCAATTGCACAAAGAGAAGCGAATGAGGAGTAAATGAGAAGACATTTAAATAAGTACTTCATGGCTGTTTACTTCTCTAAAGCACAGTGCGCTCTTAACCCTTTCATGAATAAACCCTATTACGAGCTTTGCTCGTCACGCCAGCAAGCTGCGCGTCTTGTATCTCTCATTGATAAATGATTAGCTATCATTTATCACATCGAAGTCAGTGAGCTTGCCTGTGCGTCTAGTATTTAATACTGCTCCGTAGATAAGGCCCTGACTTTCTATTCTCAGAAACTGAATGGTATCCAAGCACACTTTTTT